>JBILFC010000001.1:0-34218 GCA_044351785.1 Bdellovibrionota bacterium | reverse complement strand
CTTGGATGATGCGATCGAGATTGATGTTGATGCTGTGTATGATGGTGAGACTGCTGTTGTATGCGGAATCATAGAGCATATTGAAAGAGCTGGGGTGCATTCGGGAGATAGTTCTTTTATGTTACCTAGTCAGACTTTGTCTGATGAGATGATTGAAGAGATTGAAGCTAGTACAAAGGCTTTACTTAGAGATTGTCGCGTAAGAGGCTTGATGAATGTTCAGTATGCGGTCAGACAAGGCCGAGTTCATGTTTTGGAAGTTAATCCAAGGGCATCAAGAAGTGTGCCTTTTGTTTCTAAAGTGGTAGGAGTACCTTGGGCTAAGGTGGCTGCGAGAGTGATGGCTGGTGAGACCTTAAAAGATCTTGATAAACTTGGCATTTACGGGCCAATACTTAATTTTACGGATTATAGAAAAGCAATTTCTAAGATTAAGTATAAGGCTGTAAAGGAATCAGTTTTCCCTTTTATAAAATTTCCTGGAGTAGATGCGATACTTGGACCAGAGATGAAATCTACTGGTGAGGTAATGGGGATAGAATATTCTTTAGCTGAGGCATTTTCAAGAGCGCAGAAGGCTTCAAGTAATCCACTTCCAATGTCAGGGAAGGTATTTGTGAGCGTGAAGGAGTCGGATAAGGAGAAAGTTGTGCCTTATGTAAAAGAATTAGTGGATCTAGGTTTCTCTATTATCGCAACTCTTGGAACTGCAAAACTTTTAAATGATAATGGCATTAAGGTCCAGGTTATTAATAAAGTTAGAGACGGATCACCTCATATAGTTGAAGAGATTGAATTGGGTAGGATTGACATGGTGATTAACACTCCAGAAGGAAGTGGAACAATGCTCGATTCGAGGACAATTAGAAGTTCTTCTATTCAAGCTAGAATCCCTTTGTTTACAACATTACAAGCTGTTGAAGTGGCTCTTGATGCGATGAAGTTGCAGGGAGCTGGGGGAAGTAAAGATGTGAGGACTATTCAGGAGTATTTGGCGGAGATATAGGGTATTTTGCATAAAGAAAGAAATTAGAACCACCGTCTTTGTTGCATGCAACTAAGAGCTCGTATTTAATATTTGCCGTGAAGTGCGATGCGCTCTTTGATGGCCACTAGCAGTTTATCTTGAGGGTATTCAATTCCAAGCAGACAAATATTAAAGGGTTCAGGAGCCTTCTGTTTTGCAAGCACTAGGAGCTGCCTAAAAATCCAATTTAATCGGGAAGAGTATTTTGTAGGATCCGCCATTTTTAGTGCAATATAATGCACCTCTGAAGAGCGCCCACCAGCATTGATTTTTTGAGTCCAATGAAAGGCGTCAATCAGATCCGACCATTCAATTGTTCCAATTTTTAAAGTCCGATCGAAAAGGCCTGCCTTATTGATGAGTATCCTGGGCCTAGTATCAAATACGCTCCTTAGGGAGAAAACGATACCAATCGGGATGAGTAACAATAGAGCGATAAGTAACCATGTATTGGACCTGCTCCAATCGGTATCTGCATATGTCAGAGTCAACGCGCAGGCAAGCCAGATGAGCACTCCGCTCACGCATGCCAGCACCATCTTTTTTGAGGACCACGGGACAATAACGTCGTCTAGTGTTTCTGAATGACTCATCTGAATCGCTCCGCTCCTTCAGTGTTGTTTTGGCCATTTAATAATGGTGCTCGATCGACAATCTACCCAACATCTTCTAACAGTTTTCAAACCGCTGGACAATAAAATTTGATAGTGGTGTATTCCAATTAATCAAGTGTACTCTAGGGGTAACTTTGAACTCCCAGTAGTAACTTAAGTTAGTTGGTAGGCCACTGTGATAGCTATGTAATCTTTAAAACATTCAAAATCCTGTTTCTTAAATCCTCAATCTCTCTTTCTTCTTTCCTCTCCCATGTTCGATCCGGAAAAATATTTAATAATATTGCTGGCATCCAGTAGATAGTTGTACCTTTATCTCTAGAATCAACTATATGTATTTCTCCGCTATGATTGTCTTTAATGGAAAAAAGAAAGCCATATTCCTGAGTTGACCAAAATGGAATTACGCAGGTAAAAAGCATGAGGGGACCTATTCCATGATGATTGATGGAGCGATCGGGTAGCTCAATTAGTTCTATCTCAAAATCGGGTTTGCTCTCTGTTTCGTTAAGTTGGCGTAATACGCCGGAGCTTGCGATATTAGCAGTAAGCTCAGAATAGAAGAAACTACACTTGCGCATGAGGTCTAATTTTACCGGATTTGGTACGAGTAGTGGATCTACCTCACACTGCTTCATTTTCTTCACTGCGAAACTTCCTACGGGAAGTTTTGGATTAGGGGCAGCTAGGGGAGTAATGTGACGAATTGGATCGCTCCAACAACCGGCTAATAAGATTAAAATACAGGAACTCTTCAATAACACTTTTAGTTGTCTCATCTTACCCTTGTTTAACTAAATATTGTAAGTTCATAGTATTTTACTTATATTAAATCAAGTTAAATACCTTGACGAAATATCATTCTATGCGTATAGTTAGTAAAGGTATGCGCATATGAAAAACCGATTAAATTTAACTATAAATGAGGATTTACTGGTGAAGGCAAAGAAGTTTGCCTCTGATTCTGGTGTTTCTTTGTCTAGTATAGTCGAAGATGGTCTTAGTAAGGCTATATGTAAAAATGAAAGCATAGATGTTGATGGTATTCTTTCAGACTTTCATAAAAGAGCTTTTAAGAAAATTTCTAAAGAGCCAAGTGATAAGGAAGTAGAATCTATCTTAAGGCAGGCGAGAAATAGGAAGTATTCGTGAATATCCTTTTTGATGCTAATATCTTTATCGATATAGCTTGCAGGCCAAATTCTCAATTAGCATCTGTAAATTTGTTTAAAAAGTTAGTTCGTTCGCCAGGAATAGTAGTTTCTTTGGCGAGTTGCAGTTATACGGATATATATTATGTTGTATCTAAGTTGGCTGATAAGAAGATTGCGCTTGATTTTTTTAATACACTTGAAGGTCTGGGTGTGAAGTTCCTGGATTTTACAGAGAAAGAGATTAGATTTGCTAAAACCTTAAAGTTCACCGATCACGAAGATGCCTGTGTCTGTGCTTCTGCCGTTTTAAATAATTGTTATCTTATTATTACAAGAGATGTAAAAGGGTTTAAGAATTCTCCAATTAAGGTGAGAAATCCCAGCCAATTTTTGAGGGAGATATAGGCCTAGTCTGCTTAACTTCCTGTTATTAAACAAACTTTCCCTCTTACTAAAAAAACGAACAAAAGCTAACTTCCTAGGTCTAATAATCAGTAGCACAGATTGGATAGGAAGATGAGTGAGAATGTAGTTAAGTTGCCTCTTGATGAGGGCCAGATTCTGGATGTTGTTCGGCGAGTTATCGCTGGCGATAAGTCCGCATTCTCTTCTATTGTTTTAAATTTCCAAGATCAGATCTATGCATTGGTGTTAGCTCAGGTAGGTGATCAAGCTATGGCGAAAGATATTGCACAGGATACTTTTATCAGGGCTTATAAATATCTGGGAACTTTTAAGGGAGATAGTTTGTTTAAGACTTGGTTAGTTAGAATAGCTCTAAATAATATTAAGTCTTATTTCACTTCTTCTGCGTATAAGAAAAAACAGCGATCAGATAGTTTTAAGACAAGTGAGCATGAGCAGATAATTAGTTCAGAAACTAGCGAAGAGAACAAGTTTTCTGAGGAACTTTTAGGTTTTATGCGGCAAGAAATTTCACAGCTAAAAGAAATTTATAAAGATGTTTTAGTTCGGCGGGCTTTTAACGGGATGTCGTATCAAGAAATTAGTAAAGAACTTGATATTCCTGTTGGAACAGTTTCTTCAAGAATGAATGCCGCCCTTTTAGTTCTAAGATCTAAATTAAGTGAGGTTCGCTAATGAAAGACTTACACGAACAATTTTTAGCATATTTAGAAGGCACATTGTCGGCTTCTGAGAGGGAATCTTTAGAGAAAAGTTTCAGAGAAGATCCTAAGTTAGCTAGTGATTATAATGAATTTGTTAAGGTAAATGCTGCTTTAGGTTCCATGAGCGTAAATGGAGTTAAGGCACCAGAAGGTTTTGATTTAGTAGTAATGAAGGCGATTGGAGAATTATCGCCGGTTAATAAATGGAGTAGTAGTATGAGTAGTATAAGGAAAAAAATAGCGAAGGTTGTAGATAGAAGAAGGTTTGTGTATGTGCTTGCGCCAAGTTTTGCAAGTATTGCAGTCTTAATGATTATTTACAAAGCTCAACCTGGGGTGCAGGTTTTAACTAATGAAGGTGAATCAGTAAATCTTCTAACGGGTGTGAATGCACCTACTGAGGGTACTCCAAATCCTGTTCCGTATGCGTTACAATCCGAGGGCGGTGAGCAATACGCGGATCTTATAGTGGCTTTTAAGAATGACATTGAAGGTCAGAAAAAGTCAGTATTACCCAAATCAGTTCCTGCTCAGGGGGCAAATATAGGAAGAGGTCTTAAGGGTCAGATGGTATTAGATGGTAGTCGAGAGGCGAATTTTGCTGCGCTAGATACTGATTACGGCAAAGCTGTTGAAAATGGCTATTTAGATGCCTTAAACGTACCTCTTTCTACATTTTCAATAGATGTGGATACTGGCTCGTATTCTAATGTAAGACGGTACTTAAGTAACAGTGAGTTACCGCCTGCGGATGTTGTTAGAACAGAGGAGCTTCTAAATTACTTTAAGTATGATTATAAAGCTCCATCAACTAAAGAAGTTCCATTTGCTGTTTATACTGAATTAGGTTCAGCGCCTTGGGAGCCTAAACATCAATTACTTCATGTTGGACTTAAGGGATACGAAGAGGATATTAGTGAGCTTCCAGCTAGTAATCTTGTATTCCTAGTAGACGTATCAGGGTCTATGGATAGTCCTGATAAGTTACCTTTGTTAAAGCAGGGACTAAAGTTATTAGTCGAGAAGTTAAAACCAGAAGATAGGCTTTCAGTTGTGACTTATGCTGGTACTGCTGGAGTGGTGTTCGAGTCAAAAAGTGGAACTCAGAAGGCAGAAATCCTTTCAGCCATTGATAGCTTTTCTCCAGGAGGATCCACTGCTGGAGCAGCTGGGATAGGCTTAGCTTATGAAATTGCGAAGAAGAATTTCATTCAGGGCGCTAATAATAGAGTTATATTGGCTACTGACGGTGATTTTAATGTCGGAGTATCTAGTGATCAAGAATTAGTGAGGTTGATAGAAGAGAAAAGAAAGTCAGGGGTGTTTTTAAGTGTACTTGGCTTCGGTACTGGTGACTATCAGGATAAAAAGATGGAGCAGTTAGCTAATAAAGGGAATGGCAGTTACTACTTTATAGATAATATTCTTGAAGCTAAGAAGGTCTTAGTTCAAGATCTTAAAGGGACTCTATTTACTATCGCTAAGGATGTTAAAATTCAGATAGAATTTAACCCAGCATATGTGCAGGCATATAGGTTGATCGGTTATGAAAATAGAATGTTAGCGAAGGAAGATTTTAATGATGATAAAAAAGACGCTGGGGAATTAGGTTCAGGTCATAGCGTAACTGCGCTTTATGAAATTGTTCCAGTAGGAGTTGATTTTAATCAGGTGGCAAGTGTTGATGATCTTAAGTATCAGCGGGCAGCTCCTTCGCCTAGTCCTGTAAAAGTTCAGGAGATGAATCACAATGAAGAGTTGGCTACTATAAAGCTTAGATATAAACTTCCTGCTGAAGAACAAAGTAAACTGATAAGTCAGGTGATTAACTCTAATCCAATTGCTGGTAGTGAAACAAGTAATAACTTTAGATTCGCAGCTTCTGTTGCTGAGTTCGGTATGCTTCTTAGAGATTCTGAATATAAAGGTTCAGCTACCTTTGCTACTGCGATAGAGTTAGCTAGGGGTGCTAAGGGTGAAGACGCTCTTGGGTATAGAGCTGACTATATAAAGCTTCTAGAAACGGCGGAATTGTTAAAGAAGAAGTAAGGATCTCTTAAACGCAATTGCTTCTGAGAAGGCAAAGGTCGCCTCGGTGCCTTTGTCTTCTGCTCTTTTTTCAGCGTCTTCAATATTATTTACTCCAATCACTTCATTGATAATTGGTTTTCCGTATTCTAGGCTTAGATTGATAAAACCATTAACAGCGGCTTGAAGTACGGAGTCATTGTGAGTTGTGCCGCCTCTGAGTACAACGCCAAAGGCCATGATTCCATCTAAATTATTTTGATGATCTAAAAGCATTTTAGCATAGTAAGGAATTTCATGAGAACCAGGAGCCCAAGTGATTTTAATATGCTTTTCTTGAAGGCCAATTGCCATGAGGTGCTTCTTTGCACTCTGGACCATGGTTTCAATAATTTCCTTGTGCCACATGCTAGCAATAATGGCTACTTTCGCGCCTGGGATTTTAGTAAATTCTGAGGGTGATTTTGGAAGTGCGCCAGCCATGAGATATCCTTGGGTTAAAACTTTCCAAGAAAGATAAGTTAGTTCTTAAAATGAGTCAAAGTAACATTGCCCGATTTCTGGGCGCTAATAAAGAAGTGTAAAAATAGTGGGTTAGGAGTCTAGTTATCCAAGGGATGTGCAGAAAGCACATCCTCTATGGATTTTGTCATAATACTTTTGTATGGCAAAGGAATCTTCTAAAATTGTACTAAACGCGTTAGCTAAGTTAATTTCTCCTTTAGTGCGGATTTGTCTACGTCATTCTTTGAAGTATCAAGATTTTATAGAAGTTCTTAAGAGAACTTTTGTTGAAATTGCGGAAGAAGAGTTAAAGCGTCAGGCAATCGATGCCAACATCAGTAAAATATCTGCCATTACAGGGATTCAAAGAAGAGAAGTAAGTCTTATTTATAATTCTAAAGAGTTAAAGGTTGAACCAAGTAGTGTACTAACGAGAGTAATATCTCAGTGGAGAAATGATCCTCGGTTTAGTTTAGCTAGTGGTAAGCCTAGAGTGCTTGCAATTGGAAGTAAACAAAGTGAGTTTAGTGACTTGGTCCAATCAGTTAGTAAGGATTTAAATCCCTACACGATTTTATTTGAGCTAAAGAGATTATCTTACGTAGAAAAAACAGAGAAGGGATTAAAGTTAATTGCTAGGTTTCATAGCACTGTAAAAAATCCAGAAGAATCTTTAAAAGGTTTATCTAGAGATATGCGAGATCTTTTAGAAGCTGTAGAGGAAAATATATTTTCAGGTGAAGGCATTCGGAATCTTCATCTTAGAACAGAATATGATGGTATACCTGATGAGAATATCGAAGAAATTAAGAAGTGGTTACTCAGTGAGGGCACTTTATTTCATGAAAAAGTTTCTGCTTACTTAAGTCAGTTCGATCAAGATTTTAATCCATCGGTAAATAAGTCTAATAGAAATAGGGTAGTTCTGGGAAGCTTTAGCTGGTCAGAGCTATTAAAAATGAATTAGAGAAATGTTAGTTGTATAAATAGGAGTAGTTATGAATTGTTTTGTTGGTAAGGTTTGTTCCAAAGTATTTTTAGGGTTTTTAATTGTGTCAATCATGGCATGTGGAGGTGGTACTTCTGGGACGGGTGGAGATAATACGTCTGTAAATTTAAGACAATTTGAAGGGACTGTCGTAGATTCTAATCAAAAGCCGATACCTAATGTTTCCGTTACGGTCGAAGAAACTGGCGATACTACTATTACAGATTCTGAGGGCAAATTTGAGATTGCTAGTGAGGTAGGTCAAGAGGCAGTAATTATATTTAATGGTCCTGCTGTAAACACAACTGTATCTGTAACAAATTTAGTTGATAATTCAAAACCAGCTCAGATAGATGTGGTAGTAGGAAAAACGCCTGAAGATGTACGTACGAGTGTGGATAATAATATTGATAATAGTAAAAGGCCAGATTCTCCTAGCACGGGAGGATCTGATATATGCCCACAGTGGATTAAGCCTGTTTGTGGGACAGATGGTAAGACCTATAGTAATTCTTGTGAAGCTAAAAATGCTGGCGCTACTGTCTCTTATGAAGGTGAGTGCAAGCAGGAGTCAACTGATGGGCCTTACTGTATACAAGTTATTGGAAAGGTTTGCGGTGTCGATGGCAAAACATATGATAGTTATTGTCATGCTGCCGAAGCGGGGGTGGGAGTCGCTCATCAAGGGATTTGCAGACAGGAGTCTGCCCCTGCTCCTATCTGTTCGCAGGAATTTGTGCCTGTCTGTGGTGCAGATGGTGAAACTTATGGTAACACTTGCTATGCTAGAGCAGCTGGAACTACAGTATTATACGAGGGTGAATGTGGGGCTCCGACATGCTCTCGAGTATATGCACCGGTATGTGGCGCAAATGCACAGACCTATTTTAATGAGTGTAAAGCTACAGAGGCCGGTATTAATGTGAGTTATCAAGGAGAGTGTTCTGGGTATAGCGGATTCTAGAAATTGAAAAAGGTAAAAGAACCTAGAAAGATCGGCGCCTTGGATTTCAAGGCGCCTTTCTGACTGTGATCATAATAAGCTGTAGCCAATATATGCAATCACGCTAAGTGCCCCGATTACTCCCCAAATCATACCATTGATTTCTAGAAGTTCTCTAGTGTCACTTTTGAAACGGGTCTCAGTTTCTCTAGTTAGTGGTTCGCCAGGGATGAGTTGACTGTCCCAGCCGTTCACCACGATAGTTTTGATCTTGAAGCCAACCCATCCCCCTTCGTAGCAAGGCCATCGGCAGATGACATTTAACTTTCCATTTTCTCCGAGATAGAATCGGTAAACTTCCATTTGTCCACGATTGAATCCATTTACTCTGAATTCACGTACAAAGGGAAATCGGCCGTTCGGTGAAATATTTTTGCCGTTAATAGTTACGGTCGATTCGCCACGAGTCTCTATGACTTTCAATTCTCTGAATGTCAAAGACCTTAAAAATCCCGTAGTTGTGGAAAAGAGTGTCATCAGCAACCCCAAGTTTTGACCAGGAAACTTAGAAACACTGATCCCCTTGATCAGCCTTCATTCAGATCTAATTAAGATTTCAATGAAAGCCAATCAAGTATCGTAAAAAACCTTATTACCTTTTTCGCGTGTTAGAATAGTATAGTTTTGCGAAAGAAATCAACTTTGTTAGAGAGCTAAGTCGTTAGTTTTAGGAAATGTCTAGTGTAATATTAGTGGAAATCTTTCAATTACAATAATTTTTTGTTATTTGTGGCTGGCAGTAATGGTAAAGGTTTTATTGGCGGATTTTTGAAGTTGTAAATGCTATAGCTTGAAGAATCCGTCATAATGGTTTCACTGGAATTTTTCTGGTGGTGTTGACGGTGGATTGGAGGATGTCATGGCTGTCAGTAAGGTTCGTAGGACCCGTTCTTATTCCGCAGTGAGTCCAGCACGAGTACCAGTAGTAGTTCCAAAGCAGACTCGGGGTAAGATTAAGGTCATTGTGCCTGATCAGTTGCCACGGCTAGATTCAACGCGGACTCAACTACGTATTCAGTATGGAGAGTTCATGCGGCTTTCCGATGGTATCTGGAGACGTGCTTCTGGTGGAATGGGGATTGAGAAAGTTGAATTCCGAAAAGAGAAGAGACGCAGGTAACTATTCTGCGTCTTTCAGCAGTAGCGGGTTTTTCTGCTACTGCGTTTTTAATTTAATAATATTATTAACAATTCACCGATACCTCTTTTCGTCCAAAGATATTTAGCTGCCAAACCTTGTAAGATTTTAATTTGATTATCGCTAAAAATTTGATTACCTGCATCAGAGGAAGAATAATTTCTTTTATATTGGTTGCCGTAGTTAGTAAATAATTCTTCCCCAGCTTTAATGTCTTGAATGCTAATATACCAAACATTTCTTCTTGTATTAATTGCTGCGATATTTGTTTGTTGTGAGGGGCTGGCCTCGTTAATTAGAGCTATGCGGTGATCTGGAGTGTCGGTTAGGTAACCAAACATATCTGTTGGATCAATAATGATATCTTTAGAGAACATATAGGCAGATTTTACAGAGCGACTTACAAATTGTTCTTTTTCTAAAAACTCTTTGTAGCTTATATGTGCACCTGGATATATTCCTAGGAGAGTGCCTGCTGGGATATCTATCGTTGCAATTACTCCCCTGCCAGATGTGTCTGAGGTTATTACCTTAGTAGTTTTTGATAATGGTGTTAATTGTTTAAGAAAATGTTGTTCTGAGAACTTGTTGAGCAGTAAATTGTACATGGGGATTTATTTTAGGATCAATTTTATGGAAAGCCAAGCCATAAATCCTCCTAAGAAGTAAGGCGGGAAATCACTCCAGCTAAAGGTTGTTCCAAGTACAGCATATCCAATTTTATATGATCTGATCTCTTCTAGGAAGGCAGGGTGCCAGAGTTGGGAGAATTCAATTAGGCAAGTTGTAAGAGTTGTTATTAAACAGGTCCATAAAGGGCTTATTCTTTTTAATACGATTGTATAAAATAGGAAGCTCCAGAACATCACGTATAGAACGCCCCCAGCCCAGTATTCAAGTTGAATGGGGAGGACTTCACGAAGTTGGTCATACAGTACCAATGTTAGTGCGGATAAAAGAGCTAAAAGTAGGCTAAAGAGTCTAGGGGTAATTATTGATTTAATATGCATATTGAGCGATTATAGTTACTTATGAGTTTGTCGTCATATGGTGACTTATTCTTAAACAAGTTTGAGACTGAGGTGTGTGTAAAAGTTGTAAAGGAATTTGTAAATGAAAAGCTTTTAACAACTTATGAAGTTACGGGTATAGGTTTAGAGTTTGTAAAAAGATATTTAGATGAGCTTGAAATTTTTGCTACTATGGTGGAGTTGTGGGTAATAGGGCTAGTAACGGCAAAAGTATTTTCTTTGAGACTATATCAACTATTGCTCCGACTATTAAGCCTAATACCGCAGCAATTCCAGCTTTCACAATCCAAGATCCAAAGTTACCCACATAAAGTGTGACAGCGTCACCGCTTTTATTAATCCAATCTTCAGGAGAATGTACTCCAAGAACATGTAGCCCGTGGGTAATGATACCACCACCTACCCATAACATCGCTATCATGCCAACATGACTTAATAGTTGAAGAAATATTGGCATGCCTAAAACTATGAGCTTACCTAGAGTGCGAATAAAACCACTGGACTGCAGTGCGAGGTAGGCACCGAAGTCATCTGCCTTTACAATTATAGCCACAGTAGCGTAGACAATGAAAGTCATGGCTAATCCAGATAGTGCTAGCACTACACCCTGCATCCAAGCAGGCAATGTCGAAATTGTTGATAGCGTAATTGCCATGATCTCAGCGGATAAGATAAAATCTGTGCGTATGGCACTGCGAACTCTCTGATTCTCTAATTCGATGGAGCTTAAATTTTCTGAAGAGCCTTTCAAGATTTCGCTCTGGGTGCCTGCATCTATTTTGGGATGTAGACCAAGAGTATCTGCCAACTTATGCCAGCCTTCAAAGCAAAGAAACATGCCACCAATCATCAGTAAGGGAGTGATGCTCCACGGTGCGAAATAGCTGAGTAGTAATGCCCCGGGTAGCAACAGCACTAATTTATTTTTTAGAGAACCTAATGCAATTTTTCCAATAATAGGAATTTCCCGTTTAGCGGCAAGACCTACTACATAGCGCGGTGTTACCGCAGCGTCGTCTATAATAATCCCAGCAGCTTTTGAAACTGCTTTTGAGCTGGCTTTAGCCGCTTGGGTAGCAGTGTCATCCAAGGATACTACTGCAAGTTTGGCTAGGGCCGTTATGTCATCTATTAAAGCAATTAAACCTATGCTCATTTGTTGTCCATTGTTTTCTTCTGAGGTGTTATAGCAGGTTTGTTAGCATTTAGAGCAAGTGTAATTTCAGATACTGTGCCAATTCTAATCCTTAAAAAATGCGATCATTAAATATTAGCATTTGTTATTATTGTATGGTAAAATATGTATGAATATGGATTTAGGCAAGGGCTTTCATTAGAATTGGACTTAGTCAAAGAATATAGTAGCTTAAAGAAGCATGGTGTCGCTTTATGAAAAAGCCAAAATTAAGTGAAGTTGTTTTAGATCAACAAAAGACTAATAAGATTCGTTCGAGAGCTAAGGATGGATCAGGTGTAAAGATTACAATTAATATTGATGGAGCAGTGTTAAAACGAGTGAAGGCTATTGCAGATAAGTCCGGAGTTCCATATCAGAGGCTGATCAATAGACTATTGTCTGACTCTTTGGATCGAAAATCTAACGAAAGTGAAAGATTGGAAAAGATCGAGGCTGAGATTAGAGAAATTAAAAAGAAGTTGGTGGCATAGATAAAATATAGCGGAGGGTAACGGACATACGTGAAGAATACGAGGAATGGTAAGTCATTGAGAAAGGAATTTACTTGTAAAAAGTACTAAAAGAAAAATCAGAATCTTTCATAGGTTGAGCGGAACTATTAAAGATAGTTTAACCTAAAACCTCACAAGTTAGGCCTCAGAGCGCAGCCTATTATTGATTTATAAAGCAATAATAGGCTGATTTTTCATCTTATTCAGTCTTAATTACTTGATTTTTACGATCTGCTATGTGCTAAGTATGAATCTTTCTACTTGGCAGATTTGGGCAAATCTGCTAAGTATAGAGTATATTAGTTAGCACTGGATTTAATGATTACAACTACTTACTCACTTTCAGACATTCTTTCAAAGCAAAAGCAGGAATTCCTGAGCTTCGCAAAGAAAAAGTATTTTATAAGGACCAAAGAAGCTGAGTTGGTTGAGGCGCTTGATAATTCATTGATAAAAATTGTCCTAGGTCCAAGGAGGGCAGGTAAGTCTAGGCTCATTCAGAAGATATTAGAAGATAAAAAAATTGCTTATCTGAATTTTGAAGAAGAGTTGTTTCAGAAATCTTCAGGAGATTCAATAATTGATACTGCTCATGAGATTTATCCGGACGCGCAGTATTGGTATCTAGATGAGATACAAGATTTTCCTGAATGGGAGACACTGATAAATAAACTCCACAGACGGGGATATAACTTAGTTATTACTGGATCGAATGCAAAGCTTCTGGGATCTGAGTTGGCGACCGCACTTACTGGTCGACATATTGCGATAGAGCTACTTCCATTTTCCTATACAGAATATATTGATGCGACCAATCGGCAGAGATCATGGGACAGTTATCAGTTTTATCTGGAGCGGGGTGGGTATCCTGAAGTATTGTTTGAACCTTCGGTAGATTATAAGACATATTTAAAAGCTTTATATGATTCTGTAATTTTGAAGGATCTAGTGCGAAGGAAAAAAATTCGTAATCCTTTTTATTTAACTAATACGTTGTCTTTAATAGTGGGTAATGTTTCAGCTCGAACCAGTGCTCGAGCATTATCTAAGGCTTTAGATTCAACGCCTAGCGCAACAACCATAGAAAACTATCTGCGATTTATGGAAGAAGCCTACTTAGTAGAAACCACTCATAACTTTTCTCACAAGATAAAAGAAAGGATTAAGGGGGAGCGTAAGCCGTATCTCATAGATACTGGGATAATTAGTGCACTGAATTTAAGTTCCCTACCTGTGCTTGGCAAGCAATTAGAAAATTCAGTATATTTGCATCTTAGAAGGAGTGGTTATAAAAGTGATTCTTCTATTTTCTATCACCGCTTAGATGATGGAAAGGAAATTGATTTTCTGGTGAGAGATGGTCATGTGACTTCACAGTTAATACAAGTATGTTTAAATATCTCTGATATGGAAACAAAAGAGCGAGAAGTTCGTGCGTTAGAGATTGCTAGCACTAAGTTCTCGGAGGCTAAGTTAACCATTGTTACTGCAAATGAATCAGGGGGAGTTAAGGGTTCTGGTAAGCAGACTATTTTAATGATACCGGCCTATGAGTATTGTAGGTAGGTGAATGAGAAATATGCCGAATTTTTTGGAGATCATAAACCAGCGCGTGGGGTGGTGCCTGTCGGTAAGTTACATTTGGGATTGGATGTAGCTTTTGAAGTAACTGCGGCGAGATGATTTTAATCTTATGGATAATTATTTAAAATTTAATGAGTACGATATTGTTCGTATTAATAAAATTAACAAAAGAATTAATTTAGTCGGTGATGGAATAAGTAAACGACCACCGGTGGTAGGTGATCATGCGAGGGTTGTGATGGTTTACAAGGATCAGTTGGGATATGAACTTGAATGTTGCGATTCGGAAGGAGATACTTTGTGGCTATTATCAGTTGCAAATGGAGACTTAGATCTTGAACTGGTAACTAAGGCTCCTGTGATGATGTAATGTCGATGTGTACAGGGGTATTAGTAGTGTTAGTTAAAAAGTAGGTAGGCTCGTATTTATGGTACGTAGTTACAAGCTACGACTTCGTTCCGAGGTCTACGCTTTTGAATATCCCGCAGAATATAAATAAGACCAGCGCAAGATATGAAAGATTATCTAAATAGATAAAGAAAAATTGTTGAGTGCTTAACCAGTTAAGATCATTTGGTGATGCTAAAAATGTTAAGGACGGTAGCAAATAAACAAGGGTAAATTCTATAAAATTAAGAACTTTAGTTACAAAAGTTTCACGGAGGGATTCAACTACCGTCAAGATGCTACTTGAAATGGAAAGCAAGATAATGAGTGTAAAAGAGGTTTTTAATCTAAAGTAGCTGTTCCAGCAGAATAGAATGCTATGAAGTATTACAATAGGAATTATTAGTCTTATAGAAGCGAACAGATATGCTGTACTTAAGGGTAGATCTAGTTGAATTAGTGTAGAATAGATGCCCGCTAATGCAAATATATTGATTGTGATGACAGCGGCAGGAATTGATAACCAAGTTCCAATTATATATTTCCATCTCTCTGTGCGAGTAACTAGGAGAGGTAGGATTCCTGATTTCCGGTCTGTTTCTATGATTTCAGAATAGATTATGCTAATACCTAATAAGTATATTTCAGATTGATATAAAGTTTGGATAAGTAGGTATTCAGCGATCTCATATTCTATCTTTGAATCTACCATGAAAGATTTTATTATTTCATGCGCTTCTTTAAATGTAATCCATAAAATCCTTAGCGATATCAAGAAAGTTATAAATAGCCACATCGGTGTTTTAATAGATTTTGTGCAATAGCTTAGGATTGGTCTCATTACTTGTTATCCTTAACAAGGTTTATATACCTTTCTTCTAGGTCAGTTTTAATTTCTGAGAGATTGTTTATTGAAGCATCTAATTGTATTAAATGTTTAATGAGAAGATCCTTTTCTGAATCTTGACATTCGAGCTCTATAATATTCTCAAAAGAGCTGGTAACTTTTACATTTGGAGAGTTAAATGTGTTCAGTGGATTGGTTGTAGAGTATTCGAAGATCATTTTCCATGTTGAATTGGTTTTATCTAAAGGGAAATGATCTTTTAATTCACCCCTTGCGATTACTATTGCTTCATCGCAGAGCCTGACCACGTCAGTTATGATATGGGAGCTAAAGAGGATTGTTTTCCCCTTTTTCTTTAGTTCTAGAATTATTTCACTGAAAAGTTTTCTACTTGCTGGGTCTAGGCCAGATGTTGGTTCGTCTAGTATTAAAATATCTGGGTCATGCATTAAGGCTTGTACGAAACCCAGCTTTTGTCTCATCCCTTTTGATAAACTAGAGCCTTTTCTGTTCGCGAAATCTAGCAAATGGAACTGATTTAGGAGTTCATCTATTCGACTATTTTTCGGATTTTTGTGTTTTGGGCTAAGTCTAGCTAGAAAATTGAGCTGATTGCGTACTGTCATGTTATCGATAACAGGATGAACTTCAGCTACAAACCCAACTCGATGCATGATCTTTTTGTTAAGCGCCTTATGTCCTAGCACATTGATTGATCCTTTTGTGCAATGAATTAGGCCTAGTATCGCCTGTATCGTGGTTGACTTACCTGCACCATTAGGGCCAAGAAATCCAACAACTTTTCCTTCATCTATTGAAAAGGAAATATTTTTTACGGCATGTATTTTTACAAGCGGTAGTAGAGAATAGTAAGTTTTGTGTAGATTCTCTACTGAGATTACTTTCGCTGCCATCTTGGTGAAATAGTAAGTTGTTCATATGAACGAAGGCCACTAGAATCTATTATTGAAATTATTTTCTTCTCTTTGTCTATAATAATTCCTGTTGGGAATTGTAGTATGCCGATAGTTTTTGCTAAGTGCTTATCCATAACTAATGGCACTGTAATCTTATATTTTGTGAGAAAACTGGAAATGTCCTTATTCGTATCATCGGTATAGATACTTATAATTTCCATTTTGGAAGGATCAATCTTATTGTGGATTTTATTTAACTGAAGCAGGTTGACTTTACTTGAGATTGAATCCATTTCCCAAAATAGTAATAAAGTATCTTTTTCTTTGAATCTTTGTGAGTCGTACTCAATGCCTTCTGAACTTTTTAGCCTGAACTCGGGGATGGTATTTCCTAAATTAAAAGTGTTGTCTGGAGGCCTATTTTGTTTTCTTTCATTCTTAATGGACTGACTAAAAGGCGTGTAGATAAAAATATATAGGCAAATTCCAGTGATGATTTGATTATATTTATTTAAGAATAACATGTTAGGAACTGTTGAAGGTCTTGCAGGAGTAAATTTATTACCTAAGTCTTTTTCGACATTTAGGTTTATTTTCTGAATTTTAATTTATCTCCGACCCGGCCTCAGAGCCCATGTAATCCCTCTTACTTTAATGCACTTAAAGTAAAGTTTCAACCATTCCCCTCTTTTGAAACCCTCATCCCCCAACCTTCATCCTAATTATATGGTTAATTATAATAGGGGCTAAGTGATATGGCATCTAAGGTAAATACTGATGAAAGAAAGATGGAGTTCTTTTTAAAGGCTTTGGTGGAAACTGCTGCTCTTCAGTTACTGTGGAGTCGTTGGGCGGATGAGGATGAAGTCTTGACAGAATTACTCGATAATAAGTTGGCCCGAAGAGATAAGCTCCTCTTGGAGTTAAAAGAGCATTTCCCAGATATTGCTAACTTTGATTGGGTGCAGACTTCCCATTAGTAGATTGCTTACTAGGCTTTAATTGTATAAAAACTACTGAGAATTATTACAAGTTATAAATTTTAAGAGTTTTTATGTCGCACTCATCCCACAATACTTTAGAGAAGAATGAATGCAGTTCATGGTCTAAGACACAGAGCTGGGCTGTATTTTGGTTTGCGTCAGTCTTAGTTCTTGGCCCTTTATTTGTTTCTACTTTAGCTAGAATTGATAACTGGATGTATCAAAGTAATGGAGAAGTTAATATCGCCGGCGTAAAACTTCTAGATTATGATAAATATAGAGACAATAGAAATGCTAGCTTCGGAATTCGTTCAGAGAGATCTGACGTGAGAGCAAATGGTAGCCTTAAGAATGCTCTAGACTCACTATAGTCTTCAATTAAAAAATGTCATTTCAGCTTCCTTCTCACTATAAACTTTTATTCGATGAAGGCCAGATTGCGAAAAGAATAGGGGAGATTGCCCTAGATGTTAAAGCATGGGTTGAAGCAGAAAGAAGTATTTCTTCTGATGATCCAATTGCTTTATGTGTACTGCGAGGTGCGGTATTCTTTTTCGCTGATCTGACTAGGGCTATAAATTCTAGCTTAGATATCGAATTCGTACGATATAACACTTACGACCCTTCTAATAATCAACAATTACCAGATGCGGCATTATCTAAATTGCATTTACCGATGGATCTTAACGGCAGAGCTGTTTTAATAATTGATGATATCTGCGAATCAGGAAGATTATTTTCTTTGTTAAAGAAAGAATGTCTTAATCTGGGAGCAAGAACAGTAAAGACTGCTTCATTGGTTTATAGAGATATACCTAGATCAACTTTCTGCCCTGACTTTTATTGTTTTAAGTTGTTAACTGAAGATTGGTTAGTGGGTTACGGTTTAGATGATAAAGATCAGTTTCGAAATGTCCCTGCCGTATATGAGATAGTTCGATCTGATGTATAGATATCTAAATAAATTAATTAGATCTAATTTGAAATTTTATATCGCTCTTTTAAAGCTATATATCTCATCTAGTGAATTTAGAAGAACTTTGAACTTACAAGACAAACTAAAGAATTCTGCCTCTATTACTAAAAACATAAGGTTGCTTTTGAAGCTAAGGCCAGCTTGGGGTAAAGCTCATTTCATTTTAGGTTTATTAGCTTACGAGTCTTATCTAGATACCAAAGATGCTTACTATTTGGGTGTATTAGAGATCTCAATAGAAGCTTTGAGAGTGTTATCCTATGATCAATCAGCAATCAATACGTTGAGTCTAAGTTTAGACTTTCTTAGAAAACAGTATGAAAAAATTAATCAGCAAAACTTTGAAGATTTGTTAAGTAAGCCAGATTCTAGTGCCAAAAGTTACCTAGAGATACTTAGGTTGGAGTTAATAGGGTCATCTTATTTGGCTGAGGATAAAAGGGAAGAGGCCAAGAGTATTTTTAGTAAAATTCACCCAGATAAAAGGTCTCAGGAAGTTAGAGTAGCATTTTTAATGTTTGAAGCTATTCCTTCTCAACTATCTTAGATAATTTCCCACTCTTATAATATCTGCAAATACTCCCGCAGCGGTTACTTCTGCCCCAGCCCCAGGACCTCGAATTACCATTGGAAACTCGCTATATCTTTCTGTCGTGAATAAAATCATATTGTCACTGCCCTTTAATGAATAGAAAGGATGTGCGGAGTCTACGGTTTTTAGCTTAACATTAGCATGGCCATTTTCAAGACTAGCTACAAATCTAAGTTTTTCATTCTTACTACTAGCGTCTGCTAAAAGTGAGGTAAAAGAGTTATCATGGGCTGAAAGTATGCTCATGAATTCCTTATAAGTAGATGCGCTTTCAGCTTCTTTCGGTACAAGGCTATTAATAGAAATGTCCTCCAAGTGAAGTTTTACCCCAGCTACTCTAGCTAGGATTAAAATTTTCCTAGCTACATCCATGCCACTTAGATCATCTCTAGGGTCAGGCTCTGTATATCCCTTTTCTTTCGCTTGCTTTACGATATCACTAAATAGTTTTCCGTTTTCAAAATTAGAAAAGATAAAATTTACAGAACCACTTAAGACCCCTTCAATTTTTCTAATTTTATCTCCACTTAAGACTAAATCTTGAAGAGTGCTAATAACAGGAAGTCCTGCTGCGACATTCGTTTCGTATAGGAATCTACAGCCTCGTTTTAAGGCGATATTATGTAATTTTTCAAACCTTTCATATGAGCCAGAATTAGCCTTTTTATTAGGAGTAACAATAGAAATGTTAGCTTCTAGTATGGACTCATAAGATTCAGCGACTTCCTCACTTGAAGTACAATCAACTAGTACGGAGTTTGAAAAGTTCATTTCAAACATTCTTCTAAGAAATTTATTTAATTGATATTGTTCAGCGGAACTATCTAAAGTTAAATCATCATTTAGGTTAAAGCCATCTTCGTTAAACAACATAAATCTGGAGTTTGCGATGCCATGAATTTGAATTTCAAGGTTTTGTTCTGCTTTTAGCTTGTTTAATTGTTCGCCAATCATCTTTAGAAGAGCTGAACCTATTAAGCCTTTACCAATCAGAAACATGTGTAGTACTTTAAATTCAGAGAGGAAAAAAGCCTCATGTAAAGCATTAAGGGCTTTTTGATGATCGTCATTGGAAACTACAGCTGAAATATTTAATTCGGAGCTACCTTGAGCAATAGCAAAAACATTTACATTATTTCTTCCTAGTGCTTGGAACATTCTTCCACTAGAGCCTGGATGCTGACGCATGTTCTCCCCAACTATGGAAACAACAGCCATATTTTGTTTAACCATTACTGGGTCCATAGAACCAGCTGAGATCTCATTTGCAAATTCTATTTCAATGGCCTTAACTGCACGCTCTGAGTCTTTACCCGATATTGCAACGCAAATACTGTGTTCTGAAGAAGCCTGACTGATTAGAATTATATTTACTTGACTATCAGCGAGCGCTCCAAAGAATCTCCTGCTCATGCCAACAACTTCCATGAGTGCAGTACCCTGAATGTTAATTAAACAGATATCAGTAAGCGAAGATATACCTTTAATTAATCCAGGGCTTTGTGATTTATTACTTACCAATGAACCTGTATGCTCTGGGGCAAAGGTGTTTTTTATATAAACCGGAATACCCTGCTTCATTACGGGTTGCATGCTCGCTGGGAATAGTACCTTGGCCCCGAAGTGAGATAGCTCCATCGCCTCATTGTATGTGAGCTGCGGAATAGTAAAAGCTTTATATACGAGCCTTGGATCTGCGGTCATGATGCCGGAGGTGTCAGTCCAGATTTCAAGACTTTCAGCATTTAATGCACCTGCGAAAATAGCTCCAGAATAATCTGATCCATTTCTACCAAGAGTCGTAGTCTCGCCATCTTTAGTGCTTGCAATATATCCTGTTGCTACTTTAATGCCGTTATTATTTTTAAAATAGGATGTAATAAGAGTATTTGTTGTTGCGAAGTCTACTTGAGCACTGCCAAAAGCATTATTTGTTTTTATAACTTCTCTAGCGTCTAGGTAGTTTACTTCATAACCTTCTGCTTTAATAACCTCTGAGATGATATAGGTCGAAAGTCGTTCACCGAAACTAGCTATGTAGTCCATTATTTTCGGCGTACATTCTTTTACAAGAAATACTCCGTGGTGGATGTCATAGAGTTCTTTTAACCTTTCATTTATGAAGTTAAGTGTAATTCCTACATTCTTTTCTGGGATTAGAGTTTTTGCGACTAAGATGTGTCTTTCTTCTAAGTCTTTTATGACTTTTAAATATTCTTGGTTCTGAGACTTTGCTAAATCCGCAGCTTTAAAGAGTGAGTTAGTGATGCCTTGAAAGGCTGAGAAGATTAGTGTACATCTTCCTTTTCTTAGATCAGATTCAATGATCTTTATGACCTTTGTGATATTCTCCGCTGAAGATATGGAAGAGCCACCAAACTTGATTACTTTCATTATAAAATTTATTTTAGTTCACGAATATATTGTTTGTCATTTGCTAGTGCAGTAATCCTTCCCGGAACTGAGATTATGTCATCGAATGCTTCATCGATAACTTCTTTAGGACCTTCAGGAATTGCTTCGATAGGTTTTATCGGTTGGAGGCCCATAAAACTGAGCCCCGCATTTGTTAAGAGATAAAGTCCATATGGGGGGAAAATTAAAGTGGTTCCCATGTTTAGCATTGTTTTTCCCATCCCTGGTCCGTACAACCACCACTCTTTCATCCCGCTTAGTTTTTCATCGATATTATTATCTTCTACGGCACGAGAAATTTCTTTAATGGACGGTGGTTTGTCGGTTCTCCAAGTATCTGATGCTTTTAGTGTGTTACTTTTACCACTTGAAGAGACACTGCAAGCAGAGCACAGTAAGTATGTAATAATAATAAAGAGATTTCTGAAATTCATAGTCCCATAGTATCTTATAAAAATTAGCTTTCGGGAATCTTCATCTAATTTAAAGTAATGATTCTTGAAAGTCGATCTATTAGTCTATAATTACGGAACATTTATTTTAGAGATATGAAAAAAATAATCTTACTTGCTCTTTCTATCTTATATTTTAGCTCGCCTTTCATTGTGCAAGCACAAAATTCAGATAATCTTGCTAGGCCAGAAGATATTACTTTAAAGGGATCTGTCCGAAGTGAAGTTCTGAATTCACCTATTGGCACTGTCAATTTAAGATGGCCTCGTTCACTAGAGGCGCAATTTGGTAGAACTCCTAGTAGGGCGATGGTAGATGCTGCTAATACTGTGAGTAAAGCGTTAAAATCTTCGGCTTTTCCAAAGCAACTTCAGTTAATTAATCAAAAGTGGGAAGTGATTTTTATCGGTGGGGAATTGAGAGCTGGAGAAATTCCTATGCAGTTAATTTCCAATTGCCATCCTGGATGGATGACGCCTCCAGCTAACATTTATATCGTAGGAGATCGTATTGCTGGAGGTTGTGGTGGAGTGAAAAAGTCTGCACAAGTAGCAGATGCTGATTTAACTGAGGTATTAGTGCATGAACTTGGTCATGCGGTTGAGTTTATTTTATTGGGTAATGCATTCGGCGGGGATAGGATGAGGGCGGAAGGATTTGCTACTTGGTTCGAGACTTATGCTGCAGGATTTTCAAGTTATTTAAATCCGAGAGAGTTAAAGAAAAGAAATGCAATGGCGGCGGAGTATAGTTTTAAGAGGCAACCCACAGTTTTTACTTTTAGTGGATCAGGTGAAGATTACTCTAGGGCCTCTTTATATTTTTCAGCAATTGAAGAGAAGTATGGATTAGGTGGAGTTATGCGGTTATATAGTAGAATACCCAAGACAGGAGGCTTATTAGTTCCAGCTATATCAGAGGAAATGAGATGGTCTGAAAAGGATCTAAATAATGAAGCTTTAAAGCTGATCTCTAAGTATAAATAATAAAGCCGGAAGCAAGCCTCCGGCAATGTGTAATCCCTAAATGCTATTGCGCGTGAGTAGACTTCGATCCATCGCAAATGCATGATAACCCCACTAAGCTCGATTGGAAGCCGCAGTGAATGAAGGTTTGAATGAAAAATTGCTGTACTTCTACCGGCAAGTGATTTAGTAGTTGCGTTCGAACTACCATTTCGCCCTGATAGGTGGATAGAACTCTTTGCACAAACGAAATCAAGATAGGTAGAGTGGTTTCTATTTCAATTTCTCCAGCTGTGCTAGCGATACTGAGGTGAGTAATCTCATGTTGAGGATAATCACCGAAACGTTCTTCAATCCTGATTAAACTAAGTAAGTCGCTATCCTTGTCTCCTGCGGATGGATAATTAAAAACTTTTGTTACGACTATTCTTTTCTTATGTTCAAGCAGGTGAAAGAAGAAGTTTACATCCACTACTTGACCTAGTGCGTACTGAGCACGTCCTAGTATCATAAATTTTTCAAACCATTTCCACGTCTGCTCCTCCAGGTCGGGCGTTGTTGAACTCGAATTACTTTGTACCGAGATTACAAACTCCCCCGCAATATCGTCACAATTCCCTTTTGTTAATAGGCAGTAAACGAGCGCGGCAACAAAGCATAGAGAGAGCAATACAACATATATCACGGTATTCCTCCTTTATAAGCGCAACCCGAGAAAAAACCACTCTTTAATAATGCTCAGATTTATGAAGTTTAATCAAATTTTTATCTAACTGGGACTGGCATTGAGAAGTCAGGTGAACCATCAGCCTTATACTTAAGTCTCATAACTTCGGAGAATAATCTTAGAGAAGAATCCTCGGGATATACCGCGATGAGTCCATAAGTATCTGCTTTAGCACCAATTTCCGTATTGCCATGAATTGGTAGGTAAACAGATGCCCTAGGAGCGAGGGTTAGGGACTTCTGGCTAGCTAGATTAGGTCCAGTGAATTTTACCACGGCTTTTATAGTGTCATTAGTAGTATTTGCAACTAGTAACCAGTTTTGCATATTTAGATATAAGTTGTAAGCGCCAGATTGAACACAAGGTACAGCTCTTCTAGCTTGAGATCCATAAACTGAAGTTACGCTGCCAGTTGCTTGCTCTCTAAGGTAACCCATACTTTGAGCAACAATTGAATATGGAGTGCTTGGAACGACTACGGCATAACCAGTCTCTCCACTTGCTAATTGAGCACTAGCATTAAAATGTATTTGAGCATTCCCTGGGATGTAAGCATCTGCAGATTCAAGTAACCTACCATCAATTGAGTAGTAGTTGATTGCAGCTTGTACTGTTTGATCAAGAATATTTACAACTTCTATCCAATTTGATTCCCCGAATTTATTCGAAATTGGAACATAAATAGGATCGCTTGCACCAAGCTTAGCGGATAATGGGAAGGCAAATTTATATGCTGAAGGGGCAAATCCAGCAGCAGCATTCCCACCGAATCTAGTTATTTGAGCGATGTATTCCGCTGTCACATTGTAGGGGATAACCTTATGGTAACCGACTACATTAGGGCCTGCAAGACCATGGCCACCATCGACATCGGCTCTTCCGAATGAAGGAATTTCAAGCTCTCTTCTAAGAATAAGTTTTCCAGACATATCATAAGTGAAGACACTATATTTTTGTGTCGCTGAATCAAGATTTACTATACTTAACCAGTTAGCTACTAAGTTATTAAGCTCAGAAGGCTTTTGACTTGGTTGGAAGGTATTGAAACTTATTGCAGTTGTTCCAAAATTCGCATCAGCTAAAGGAATTGAATATGCATAGTCATAAGAAGTAAGACCAGTTGTAGGTCTATAGAAACTCATTCTACCATCAAGATTTCCAGTAAACTCGAGTTTTACAACACCATAGGAATCTTTCACGAATCCAGGGAAATCATTGATAATAACGTCGAACTGGTTAGTCGCTGGGACAACTATTGTTCTTTCATGTGCAAGCTCACCTAATATTGAGAAGAAGGAGATCTTCACTGGAATTGGGTTAGCTGTAGAGTTAGTCAATTCTAGAATATTGATCATATTTAAGAAGCTATTCCAAAGAGTGTAGTTAGGGCTAGCAAACAACTGCTTAGCTTCGCATGAAATTTCACCCGTGCCTGGATCTTGAGGATCGCCTGGACATTCTCCAATCACATCGCCGTGTGCTAAGTGAGCTGATAATGAAGACTTAGAAACAGTAATTGTCTGTGGGTTAGAGGTATTTCCTGGAGGATAATGACATATTTTTACTTTTCTGGAGTTAGAATCATCGTCATCATTATCGTCTTCATCATCGTGATCTGAATCGTCGTCATCATGATCATCTTCATCGCTATCTTCACAAGTCTCAGGCGCATTGTCTGATTTCGTAAAGGATATTTGGAATGCAAGTTCTGAATTCTTCACATCAGAGGAGAATATCATAGTAGCAGCACCCTCTAAGGTGAATTTATCCTTTAGTTCCTTCACTGAACGAATTTGTAGAGTTCGCACTTGGTTAGAATTCCCATCAGCGTACACGGAATTAGAAATTGTTTTACCATTGATTTTTAGAGAATCAATTTTCATACTGGACTGAGTATTCCCTCGTCTAGTTCTTATTAAAATGTCACTAAGAGAGAATACATCTTCTGTAATTTTATATACTACGGTTTTCCCTCCTAATACAAAATTACATACTTTATTAATTGGATCAAAAGTTATTGAGAAGCTTTCTTTCTTTCCACTTACCCAAATATGATTACTTGTTTGTCCACTAGCAAAAGGCCCACTAGTACTTTTGCCAATATCTAATTCAAAAGTTCTATTTCCTGCCCCAGTCACAGTATCTCCTATTCTGCCTTCGGCAGTGAACATTGACTTCCCAGATTGACTGCATTCTCCGTCGTGTTCTGTCTCTTTAGTTTCGCACTCTTTTGGATCAGTGCCACCACCTGAAGTAACTTCCTTATAGGAATTAACTCTAAAATACATTGGTGCTAATTCTTGAGTATCTGTGGCTGCCGCTCTAATCCAGAAGGTTCCTTCAAAGTCGTTAATTGCTTTTAATTTCAATGTAGAACCAGTTATGCTTGCGGTATAAGAAATATTTGAAGCATTTGGAGCAATAGCGTTGATAAGGAGAGTAGGGTTGGCATGCAATTCGGTAGGAATACTTCCTAAAAAAGTGCTATTCGTTAATATTCCAGTCCAGATATATAGTCTGCCATTAGGATAGATAACAAAATTAAGAGGAGTTTTTCTTACAGGATCGCTACCTCTTAGGTATTTTTCGTTATTACCTAATTTATTAAATCCAAAGTTGGTTTCGCCTTGTTCAAAGTTAAACATTTTATCTAGGTCAAACGCAACTTCTTCCAAAGACATTTTTATAGCGGAAAGTGTTAATTCATCACTATTGGCGTCTGAGGCTTCTAGTTCAAGAGTCTTTTCTATGCCAGTTGAAATAATTTGGTTAGCAATTTCTGAGATTTTAGGTTTTGTATTAGTAAAGGTAACTTTCATGTTGCCTTCAGTGCTTGAGACATCGTCAGCAACTTTTATATTTAAGTTTAATTCGCCCATTTTCTTTTCTGTAACATCTATAGTAGCGAGGCTATTTGTAATAGTTACGCTAGCAGGAACTGTGTTATTTAGTATTTTAGATGTAACTGTTAAAGTGTCATTGTTTGCATCTGCTACTGTGAATGATTGCGTAAATGAATTTGTATTCCAGTGTATGTCTTTAGTTGGTGGTAAGCCTGTTAGAGTTGGTTTAAGATTGCTAACTGAAACAGGGAATTCTCTGTCTATAGAGTTAGCTCCATCGCTTAATCTTATTTTAACTATAAAACTTGGAGCATATTTCTTTAGATCGATATTTATTTTATTTCCGCTTATCACAGCAGTGGCTACAGTAGGATCACTGATGGTAGGGGTCAAGGTTAGAGTGTCATCATCAGGATCACTGAAAACTAGAGTTTGACTACCCACTTTTGTTTTCCATGGGATATCCATCGCTGACGGAACATTAAATGTTGGCGCTCTATTTTGGAAAATTATTTGTGTTGAAGCATCTGCTGAAGAAGGCCCATCTGAAGCTTTTAGGTTTATAGTGTAAGTACCTGCTAGCGGAGTTTTAGGAGAAACTTTAATCGTAGATCCAGCTACAGCAACTAAGAAGTTAGATGGTGAAGGTCCTACTAGGCTGGTAGTATAAGTTAGAGGATCTGAATTTGGATCTGTTGCGGTAAAGGGTTGAGAGTAAGATTCTTTGTAACCAACGACGGTCTGTGCTCCTAGAGGTGCAATTGATGGAGCACCATTTGTTAAGTTATAGCTAAAGGACTTGCTTGAAGATTTAGATCCTGAAGTTGCTACTATGTTTACAGTGTAATTTCCAATTTGATTAGCATTAGTTGGTTTTACAGAAAGAATACTAGAGCTAATAGAGTGTTGTAATCCTGCTGGACTTGAAGTTACTTGATAATTAATGGTTTCACCTTCTTCGTCAATTGAAGGGAAATTAGGAAGTTCTAGTAGCCCTGGTCTCCAATGTCTTTCATAGCTTGTCGCTAGCTCTGGTAATACTGGAGCGTTGTCTATGATATTTACTGTAAATGTTTCAGAAGTAGCTTGAATCGTGTCAGTTGCCCAAGCTGTAACTATGATTGGTTCAGTTAGCCCTGATGATTTACTTAAAATGATTTTTGTTCCGTCGGTGCTTACAGAATGTTTTGGAGCAAAGTTCGGATTAACAATGCTTAATAGTCTGTTAGGGTTACTGTATGTACCAGGTGCTAGGAATCCTTTAATCTCTAAATTAGTACCACTCACAAGGTAGATAGCCTCTGAGGGCAATACTATAAATTCTCTACTTTGATTCTCTACTGTACCTTTGAAGTGTACTTCAGATAGTCCAAGAGAATTGGTAGCACCTGCTCCAGTTTTAGTAAACTTGTGCTTATTTACTAGGAAATCGGTAAAGTCAGAAGCAGATCCGTTAAATACCATAGATATTAACTTATCGGAGTCATTAGCATCTGCATCGCTCATCGTGAATGGAATTTCTAACGTATTCATATTCCAATCAATATCTTTATTGCCGATAGATTCTAGAACTGGAGCAGTATTGAAGACTGTAGTATTAAATGATCGAGCACTGCTTAGATTACCCTGATCAGTCACAAAGATTGTGGATGAATAGGTTCCTAAATATCCAAATTTAGATTTTAAAGTAAGAACTAGGTTAGTTAGATTATAATCGATAGCTGGATCAATGCTAATAGGATTGATTGTCAGATTCAAGTTTGAAACGGTGTCTCCATCTGGATCACTAACCAAGATATTCTCGGTAATGAGGTTGTCTCTCCAGTGAACAGTTTTATCTGCAATGGCTCCAATTTGAGGTTGCTGATTAATTATGAATACGGGGAATTTGAGGAATCCGCGTTTCATTCCGTCGCTTGCCCATCCTATTATACCGGAATTTATAACTGTATTTGCTTTAGGGGTAATTACTAATTCAGAGCCTTCAACTCTTACTTCGGGATGATTTAACAAGCTAGGCTTAGAAGTATTGACAGAAGAATCTAAGGTGTATCCTAGCTCATGGAATGAACTAGGAACTTGAGTTAATAGAATGCTATTCTGTGGATTACCATTCCATTTATATAATTTCCCATCAGTAGTTAAAGCGATATCAGTTTCTGAGTTTTGATAAGTTCCTGCAAAATGTATTTCTCTCCAGCCATCTCTATCGAATTGGCCATTCTTATGATTCCACTTTAGGGAATATTCAGAAGCTGAATTAGCTGGGTTTAAGGAAGGATCCGTTTCAAAGGCCTTAGAAGTTACACTATCAAGTGGGTCAACGTCACTGAGGGTGATTGGAAGCCTAATTTCGTTTGTTTTCCAGTTTCTTATTAACTTGCAGCCAAATTCATCACAATTAAGTGGAACATTCAGCGTAGGTTCATTGTCGTATATGTTAACAATAAATGTTTTACTGTCTGAGGCGATACCTTTCCATGCTCTTGCTTCTAAGATGACTTTCCCTAAGAATCCAGGAGTTTGTTCCACCGTGAAGCTAGTATTATCTCCGTTTATAATAAGATTTGTTCCCG
This sequence comes from Bdellovibrionota bacterium, assembly GCA_044351785.1. GTDB lineage: Bacteria > Bdellovibrionota_C > UBA2361 > SZUA-149 > DAOLCO01 > JAIYCX01. The sequence continues at coordinate 5,646 of JBILFC010000001.1, read as the reverse complement.
CTCCACTTGCTGCATTGATTAGTAAAGATGTATCTCTATAATAGACTTTATCAAGTTCTGCTATTAATGTAGCATTTTCTAAACTGTAGTATTGTGTATTTTGAGCCTTTGGTGGAGATAAATATAAATCACCATTTGGAAGTATCGCAAATACATCAATCCCTGCGTATGAAGGTACATTGTTTAAATAACTAATCTTGTAAGCTCTAATATATTTCTCACCTCTATTTGTGAAGTTATCAGGTGGAATCTGTGCATCATATTGATCATTTCTTGATACATGAAAATTGTATTGGTCATCTAGACTTTTTGCAAGAGAACCGTCAAATTCTGCCACATCGTAGCTCATATCATCTGGTGTTAAGCCAGTTACTGGATCTTTAGCTATTAATGATCCAGATCGTGGTTCTTCCTTCCAATGGATGTTCATGTCGGGAACATCATCTAATTTTAATCTTCCTTCTGTTACAGTTAGAATGAAAGATTTTTCATTAAATGAGAAGTAATCTTTAGCTCTAACCCTTATTTGAACAGATCCTTGTACTGCTCTTGAGAGCGCAACTTTAAGCTTACTTCCCTCAAAAGATATTGAGAAAGCATTGAGAATAGTTCCAGAGATATCACCATTTATTAGGATATCGGGATTTTCATAGTATCCTGCAGGTAATTTTAGGAGGAACTGGCTTTCCTTATGTGTTTTATTTAACCTATATAGGTCCCCATTAGGAAGAATATAGTACCAGAATTTAATATCTGGGTCTGTTTCGTAACCACTGACATACTTTTCACCTAATCCTAGACCATTACTAGGTCTAAATCTGATAGCGTCAAAGTTATATTTAGCCTTTAGTAAAAATGGTAAAGAATTTCTTTCAATTTTTCCTTCAAAAGTTAAGTCTTCTTTGTCAGGATCTGATGCGATTAGCGGGATTTCTATTGGAAACTTCGTTGCCGGTGCAGAACGATCACAAATGGCATTTAACTCGGGATCTGTATTATAAGTTGTGACTTTGAATGTTTTTGCTACTTCACTTAAGCCATCACTAGCGATAACTCTGATTGTGAATGATCCAAGAAAGTCGTTGATAGTATTGATGGATAATTTATTTCCTGAAACAGATAGGGTAGGGGCTTTGGCATTGGGTTTTACTACTTCCGCGGTATACGTAATACTATCATTATCTATGTCTGTTGCTATTAAATCTATGGTTCTTATGTCTTCTTTAATAGGATGAATAAATTGTTCATCTATATTAGTTAGTAAGGGAGCTGTATTAAGTACACTAAGATAAACATTTCTTACTGCTGTTAAATCTCCATCGGTAGCTTTTACTTCTACTAACAGAGGTACGGAAAAGTTTTGACTAGATTCGACTATTAGGTTGTTATTTTCTAATTTAACCTGAACACCACTTGCTCCAGAAGTAAGAAGTCTAACGCTGCTTGTTAAAGTAGCGCTATCTTCTGGATCGGGGTCTGATATTGATACAGGTATTGATACTGATTTTTTATTCTGATTAACATTTGTTGCAGAAATCGGAGCAATAACTGGAGCATTATTATAAATTTCTAGACTAGTATTCATGACACTACTAAGAGCACTATCACTAGCTGTAACACGAAGAGTACTAGCTCCTCTATATGTAGGGGAAGGATCTATGGTAAGAGTCTTGCCACTTAAGCTAGCTGTAACTAGGTTATTTATAGGCAAAATAGAAGCAGAAAGTTGTAATGTGTCACCATTAGGATCGGTCGCATTTATCGGTACTATAATTTTATCTACTTTGTAATGCGAGCGGATTGGTGCCACCTGATCTATTACAGGGCTATCATTTGCCCAGTTTACGGAAAATGTTCTAAATGTGTTTGTAAATCCATCCGTCGCCCTAACCGTTACATTAAATTTACCATAGTAACCTGCTTGCGGATCGATATTTAGCACTTTACCATTCATAGATAGGCTGACAGGTGCTGAGAATCCTGTAGCAAGATTAGCAGAGAGACTGACTGTGTCCATGCTGTCATTATCACTAGCAAGTATTTCAACCGATGCTTTATCAGTAGTCCATAGTCTAGTTAAATCATTTATGGCATCAATGACCGGAGCATTATTAACAACGTTCACCGAGATTGGTATAGAAATTGTGTCATAAGAATCAGTAAAATTTAATTTTATACTAAATTGTCCTAGGTAAGCAGAGCTAGCTTTAATTTTAAGGCTCTTGGAAGCTAATGAAACTGTTACGCCAGTATTAGTCGCGGCTTCAATTGTATAAACTGAAGATAGAGAGTCACCATCTTCATCGTTAATTTCAAAAGCAATTTCTTTTTCTTCTAATCTAGAAAGAGTTAATGAAGTGCTACCTGAATATGCGGGTAGTCTATTTTTAATACTTACAGTAGCTGTATTGCTTCTTAAGGTACCTTGAACATTGGAGACTTCTACGTAGTAGTCAGCTTTTTCTCTTATTGCTCCTGGAGTCAAATATGATGTTTGAGTAGCGCCGTCAATTTTAACGCCGTTTTTAAACCATTGGTATTTTAGATCTTCGCCAATGGCAGTTACCGATAGATTGGTTGTCGCTCCAATAAATACAGAAACACTTGCAGGATGTTTTGTGATGATGGGTGCATTTTGATCAATAGGTACATTCCAAGTGCGTTTTTCCTTCATGTACTGTGTTCTAAAGGCTTCGTCTTTTAGAAGTGGAGTATCATCTGAAACCTCTACTGAGATTGCATGCATACCATCACTTATAGGGTAGTCATTTGGTCTAAAAGTTTTAGCATTAGCCCCTGCTATAGGAGTGTTATCTACATACCACTGAATTGTTAAGTTTCTACCGATTGGTTGAAGGGGGGTTACGCTTATCACTGATGAACCAGTAAGAGGAGTTTCCACTGACGTTGCATTATCAATAGGTTTTACCTTTTTATAGATTTCTTTAATAAAAGATTCTATAGATGGGTTATTGAATGGAGCATTTAGATTCCTCATCTTAGAGTTTTCAGTTGGCCTATAAATTGAATATTTATGACCCATTGCACCTTCATAGGTATTTATTATTCCACCAAAGTTAGCGCCAGAATCTATGCTTAGCCATTGATGCCATTTAAGTTTTTGTGTGAGCATGGCTTCAGTATTTTGAGCAGAAACATTTGGTTCTGCTGGTTCAAAGCCAGTGTAGGTAGGCCAACTACCATTGTCATATTCATCTGCAAGATTAGCAAAGCTATGTCCCACTTGGTGAGCAAGATTACTAGCTACTAGACCGTTTCCTCCTGGTACCACTGAGATATCGCTAAATGGATAGGCAGTTCCCCCATCAGAGCTAGAGTTTACTAAAACTGAAATTTGATCAAAGTCTCTTGCTTGAGCAGCAAGTTCCCAGGCGATAGATACATCTACGCAGATATTTTCCTTTACGTCTTGGCAATAAAATTTACCATTCAACACCGTATTTTTATCTATTCCAAGTTGTCCATCATTGTCTATACCAGATTGAACTGATGGTGAGAAAACTTGATGTAGATTGAAATAGTTTTTATATTCACTTAATGGCATTTGTTGGAATAAACCATCAGAGATGCTTACCACTTGAGAATCGAACTTTGAAGAGTCACCGGTTGTATATCCATCGCCTAAAAATACTAAATCTACTCGATTAGATGATGGGCCATTATCTTTTATAACTTTAGTGTTAGTGATTAAATTTGATAGAATCCCGGCTGTCTTTTCTGGTTTTTCAAGTAAAGCTGATTCACCTCTTAGTTCACCATTTTTTAAGGTGCGACTAAATAGAGTAACTTCTTGATCCTCAGCAACAGCATTAAAGCTATTTATTGTCATCAAAGACAATAATAGAATTAAACGAGTACTGATGAGCCTAATACAACTTGGCATCTAAAACCTAATTTACTAAGAGCAACTTTCAGGCTCTGTTGTTGTTACTAAAAAAGTACTGGAATCAGTTTTGTTTCCATCACTTACTTCAACTAAAATTGAAAATGAACCGCTAAAATTATCTGCTAGTTTAATATCTAGTTTGCCAGGTTTGCCATTTGTTACTGTAATTATTGCCAGATTGTTGTAACTGAGTGGATGTGCATTAACTAAACCATTAGGATTAGAATAATACCTTGGATCTACTTTGGCTTTATACCTATAAGTGGGGAATGTGAATTCGTAAATACTACCATCGTTAAATATAAAATACTGCATATTAGATTGGGAGGTTAATCTCTTTTCAGCTAAGCCATAGAAATTATCGAATTGTGGAAGGTATGCGGTGAAGCCATATTGTTTGTCTATATCAGCGGCTATTTTTTCATGAGCTTGCCCTTGAATTTCAGCTTTAAATGTTAATTGGTTATCCTCAGCATCAGAGGCTACAAGGGGTACAGTGATTACCTTAGTTAAATCTCTTATTTTTTGATTAGGTATATCTTGAAGATTAGGAGCAGAGTTCGTATTATCGGTTAAAGCCTTGCTCGCATCAATAATTCCAGGTACAATCATTAAATTCTGTAAGGCTGGAATAGGTTTAAAGCTTTCCATTAATAGCGTTCTCATCTCTCCTGGAGTTGTAAGTGAACTTTGAGAGTAGACAAGAGCAGCAATGCCAGCTACATGAGGAGTTGCCATGGATGTTCCGTTATAAGAGGCATACCCAGTACCTAGTACCGTACTATAAATTCCTACACCAGGTGCTCCTATATCTACAGTGGAGGCTCCATAATTGGAGAATGAAGCCCTACTTCCATTTTGATTTAGAGCAGCAATCGATATTACATTAGGAACATCGTAATTCGATGGATAGTTAGCGCTTGAGTCGGTATTCTTGTTGTCATTTCCTGCTGCGGCTACAAATAGTAGTCCTGCGTTGTTTGCAGACTGTATTGCTGAGAGCATAGCTGGATTGTATCCAGACCCACCCCAAGAATTACTTAATACTTTGAGTGTTCCACTTTTGTTTCTATTCTGTACAGCGTAGTTAATTGCTTTAATTGCATTAGAATCGCTTCCTCTACCAGCTGAATCAAGGAATTTTAATGCCATGAGTCTAACATTCCATGCAACACCTGCTACGCCTTGACCGTTGTTTCCAACACCACCTATTGTTCCAGCACAGTGACTACCATGGGATTGATCGTCAAGGGGATTGCCAGTATTATTAATCGCATTATATCCGTGAATATCATCAATAACACCATTTCCATCATCATCCACTCCAGGGCTGCCGGCTTGCTCTGCTGTATTTATCCACATGTTATCTTTAAGATCAGGGTGATTGTAGTTGATTCCGGTGTCTATAACTGCCACTACTGTGTTTCTTACTTCATCAGGATTTACTTTATCCCAAGCTTCTGGTGCATTAATGTCGATGTCATTAGATTGATTCATCCCCCATAGAGAGCTGTAGGATGGATCATTAGGAATTGCGTTAGCTTTATGTATAAAATTTAATGAGATGTAATCTGATAGGCCAGAGTCTAACAGAGCTACAGCTGTCTCTATATCGATATTAGGGCCTTTTAAAGTATCAGCATCTATTAAAGGAAGATCTTCTTTCTTAGTTAGGCCTAAAAGAGATGTTAAGGCAGATTCAATTTCTTCATTAGAGAAGTTAACTAGACCAGGAATAG
>JBILFC010000303.1:0-3473 GCA_044351785.1 Bdellovibrionota bacterium | reverse complement strand
CGAAGAAGATAACGCAACAGGTTTCGATCGTTCGGTGTTTAATGAAACGTTCCGAAAGCCGTTCGACGTGGCTTTGTTGTGCGAGCGTATTCGGACTCTTGTAAATCGGCGCAAGGAGTTGAATTGATGGAGCGAGGCTCTTCCTTTGGTGTGTTCACGGTTATTAATCCAAAGGAAGAGCTTTTATTTCTTCACCAATCCTGCAACTCCGCCTGAAATAAGTACTGAAATGTTAGAGAGTACAATTGGTAGTACTAAGCCGTTGCTACAGGCTAGATATCTAGGTATCCAAGTTGGATTAAATTTTTCTTTATACTTTCTTAAACCTTCAAAGTTATAAAAGTGTCCACCGTGGCGGTAGAATAGATTTCCAAGTTTTGCATAGTTCGGAGCGAGTGGATTAGTAGATAGTCCTGATAATGGCGACATTCCTAGTGAGAATGTTTGATAATCGTTTTCCTTCCCCCATAGAAATAAGTTGGTAAATAAGAAATCCATCACTCCATTAGGTGCTGAAGCAGAATGTCTCATTAGATCAATTGAGATTTCACTATTTGCTTTTGATTCAAGGATATTTGCAAAGCCAAGTACCTTACCGTCTTTTTCCACAACTCCACAGCGAAAGTTTTGAATATAATTTTCTTCAAAGAATCCGAGCGAGAAGCCCTTTTCTGAGGTGTTTTTAAAGCTTAGCCATTCATCTGATACAGCTTTAAGCTCTTCTATTCTTGTATGAACTTCACTTTTCTCTATTACGGAAAACGTTACTCCTTCCTTCTTCATTTTATTTGCGACTGTTCTAAGTTGCCCAACCTTAGAGCCATTTAATGAGAAGTCATTTAAATTTACAACACCTTCTTCGCCAATTTTAAAAACTCTAAGACCGAGATCAAGAACATTAGGAATCATCTTTGGAGAGATTTCATAAAATACGCAAAATTTAGAAATATCTTCAGTGAGCTCTCTAAATTTCCAAGTTAACTCTTGGTAGCGCTCTGCATTGCCTTGTGGATCACTAAAGCAAATCGCACTTCCTCCAGAAACTCTCCACATTAAAAAGGCATCTTTTGAATCAGAGTAAAGAAGTTCTTTATCTCTACTTAAACTTAAGTAACCACCAGTATTTCCACCTAGTTCCAGAATCTCTTGAGCAATTTTTAGATCCTCGTCTTCAGGAAGCTTAGGAAGATGGCTTTTAGATTTAGTAAGTGTAGAATAAAGCATGCAAGATAGTAGCCCAATAGACATTCCAAGGATGCTCCTGAGGAACCTAGAGGCATCCCCATCTATGCTGAAATGGAACCAGAGGTTGTGATTATAATCTATTTCTTTGTATGAGAAGAAGCCCATTATAATGCATAATAAGCTCACAGCTATCGTCCAGTCCCACCTTGTAGAAATGCGAATGATGCTATAGGAACGACCTCGGTAGAATGAACTTCTTGTAAAATATAAAAAGCTAAAGTTGGTAAAGACTAAAATTGAATTGATAGCATCATTTTCACCTAAGGAAATGAGAAGAGATAGGAATAGTAGAACCATTACCAATTGATAAGTTCTCTGTGATCGTCTACGTAATCCAATCCCAACGAAAATTAGAACTATTCCTAAGATGCTACTGAGAAAATATGAAAGTTCAAAAATTATAAGTGGGACATTCTCTCTAGACTTAAGTGGGAAGCTAAATTCCGAAGGAATTGTGCTTGAAGACATAAGTATTAGGCCAGATAAAAGACAGAATAAGGTGTTAATTAAGGGTGCAACTGCGTTAAAAAGATTTTCAAGAAAATTAAATTTTGCAGCGGCATTTGGATTCTGCTTAATAGATTTATACTGTATTTTTAATTCATACGTAGTCATCAGAACTATAGAAAGAATGAAAGGCAGAAAATAGTATGTAAATCTGAATATGATTAAGGTTGTTAACAGCTGTGCATTATCATGATGCGGAGATAGAATATATGCTACCGTGGCTTCAAATACTCCTAAGCCTCCTGGAACATGACTTAGAACTCCCGCCACTTGAGCCGCGATAAATGCTCCCATGGTTTTAAAGATAGTAATATTATGTTCCCCGTAAAGTAGAGAACAAAAAACAGAAGCTGCTATAACCCAATCAAATACGCACACGAATATACCAAGTAATCCAAGGCCCTTTTTAGGAATAAATCTTCTATACCTTCTTGCTAGAACTTTTGGGAAAAAGAGGAAGAAAATATAAACTATTGAAGGAGCAAGAACAGCGATACCTGTTAGTCTACAAATATTAGTGGAGACATGAAATAGTTCGGAGAATGACTCTGGTTTAAGTATGGCTAGAGATCCAGCTAAAAGAAAAAGACCAAGCCAAAAGTGAAATGCAGTAAAAGCTATTAATTTGGCTATATTGGTAGGGCTTAAGCCTTCCCTTTGATAGAATCTATATCGCACTGCTCCCCCACTAAGTACTGATGCCCCTAGGTTCTGACTGAAGGCATAAGCTATAAAAGAAGCTAATGCAATTTTCCTAATAGGAATTTTGGATTTAACATATCTAGATCCAAGATAATCATAGAATGTTAGTACGATGTAATTTAGGATGGTAAGCGCAAATGCTAATATAATATTCGTTAAGGGTACTGCTTTTATGTCTTCTATGATTTCACTTAAGGTATAAGCACTTAAGAGATGCCTGACCATAAGAATCGCTACTATTAGCAATATTAGGGGGAGAAAGGAGCCTACTCTACTTAGGAGAGGAGAGAATTTGCCTAGGTTATTGTTGAAGATGCTTTTTAAATTCATTTTTTAAGATATAAGAGACACCTTCATAGTCGCCACCGAAATGATGTGTGCCAGGAACTTGGAAGGTTGTTATATCCTTGGGGGCAGGGTTTTTGCAAGCGGAGTCTGTATCCTCATCTCCTGCGATGCAAATAATTTTATGATTTGATATTTTGTTAATTTCTTCACTGACTGATAAACCTGCTTCTTCAGAATTAATTGGAAGCCAATCAGTAAAATTTACCTCAAAATCAGTATGCTTTGTGGGGCTTAAAAGTGCAGTTAATCGAATCAAAGTTAAGTCAGGCTCTGAAATCCTAGTAAGCACAAATGGAAGCATGTTCGCCCCCAATGAAAAGCCAAGGAGAACTACTTTTTTCAGTTTAAGTTCATTCTTATATTTATTTAGTAATAAGCTAATATCTGCACTTAATTGTTCGGGGTCCTTTTTACTCCAAAAGTATCTTAGTGAATCTAATCCAATTACTGGAACCCCATCTTTTACGAGATATTCTGTAATATCCTTATCTATTGTTGCCCATCCGCCATCCCCGCTAAGAAAAATTACAAAGTAGTCAGTATTTATTTTCTCTGGAATGTTTTCAATGATTGGCAATGAGTGTTCTTGAGTAAGTTCTTTATTGCTAAAAGAATCTAAAATGTCACAAGTTAAATCTCGGCAAATTTTAAAGTCTGCTCCTAAATACTGA
>JBILFC010000302.1:0-3499 GCA_044351785.1 Bdellovibrionota bacterium | reverse complement strand
TAAACGCTGCCTATAAACATGGTACAGAAACCGTTTTAGCAGACTTTGGCCTTTATGGGCAAACAGATGGATGGAAAGGTGTAGATAGGTGGATAGATCTCTCAACCTCAGAAACTATTTGGCGAGATTAATTTATCTTAGAAGATAAGATAAATCTAAAAATGCGATAATGATTTAGGTTAGAATTTCGCATTTATTTAGATGAGCTACGTGTCTTATACTTCCTTGCTTAGGTCACATCACCCGCTACTTGCTAGCGTCATTGATACGTTTTACCCAACCTCCTGCGAACTTTGCCTTGCTTCCATAGAGGAATCAAGGGCTCTTACACTCAGCTACACTCATAACCCATATTTAAGAGCATTAAACCTTGAAGACTATCTTAGTCGCAGAATTCTTTGCTCTGAATGCTTAAGCAGATATGCTATAAGAACAACTGAAAGAATCTCTAAATACTGCGACTACTGCGGAGAACGCACATTTATAAATTGCTGTAGTTGCACAACTACCAAAAAGTTTAACGATAATCTCAGATTCAGAAGTCTTTTTATTTACAATGATTTTATAAGAACACTCATTTTCAAACTTAAATTTAATCCCACTAAAGACTTCTGTAATTGGCTTAGCCTTAAGATATTTACAAACCTACCCTCACTATACCATAGCCAATCCAATGCATCTTTTACTTCTTGGGATTGCATTACGTATGTACCATCCAAACTTGAAAATATAATTAACAGGAATGGTTATAGTACTAGATATCTAACTCTTGTAATATCGAAACTATTAGGGGATATCCCAATCCTTGATTTTAAAAATCATTCAATAAATAGACAATCTAGCCTTCACTCTAAACAACGTCTTAGTTCTGAGAATATCTTTATTCAATGTTGTAGAACCAATCTTGATAATTTCAATTCAGTCCTAATAATAGATGACATGCTGACTTCGGGTACATCATCTTCGTGCATAGCGAATATATTATTTAATAAAGGCATAAAAAGAGTTGATATTACAACTGTCGCAAGATCTTCTGATTTTAATAAAAACCACCTAAAATTGCTGAATTCATTGTGCGAAAACGTGCCAACATGCAAAAGTTATGTTAAAACTTTTCATGACTAAATTTACTCTTTTTCTAATAATCCTGCTTCTGAGCGCAGTTTTATCTTCTTGTTCAGATAAAGCTGATGAATCCAATTCTATTGGCACTATTAATGAACGCGTTAGTTATCTAGAAAGTAAGATCAAATCCCTTGAAACTAGATATGATATCCTAGCACGAAGAAGTTTAGAAAAACCCATAGAAAAGAAAGTCCCAGATAAAAACCTAGAATCTAAGACGCCGCCTGCAGACACTGCCGATGAGAAATCACCCGTCATTGAAAATGTGAGCATGATCTTAGATGAAGGATTTAACGACGATGCATATATCGGGTCGAGTAATCCTTCTGTATCCGTAATAATCTATAGTGATCTTAGCTGCGAAAAATGTGTTGAATATCTTTCTGAATTAATTCCTAGTCTGAGATCGAAATATAAAAATAACCTGAAAGTGCAAGCCAGACTTAGAGACTTTCCGTTAGATAAATACCCGAATTCTAACTTTCTAGCAGAGGCTAGTCATTGCGTAGGTGAGCAAGGAAATTATTGGAATTTCTTAGAAAGTCTTCTCAAGAACAAACCAACTTCTAAAGATGATATTTTAAAAATAGCTAAAGAACCTTTAATTAAGCTTAAAGATCAACCAACTTTATCAAGATGCCTTAATTCCAAGAAATATGAAAAAGAAGTGGCTCTCGATAAAAATTCTGGTATAAAAATTGGCGTTATCGGTGTCCCTTCTGTATTTATAGGGTTAAAGATTGCTGAAAAGGAATTCAAAGGCGCATTAATCCGAGGAAATCAAGATATTTCGATAATACACAAGTACATTGAACATTTATTAGAAAAGAATGAATAACACTTCTACTAACTTTACTTCCCCACTTTGCTTAATTATTGACGACGATAAACACTTTCGTCAGATCCTTCGAATGAGAGTAACCAATTTAAGTTATAACTTTAATGTTGTAGAAAAAAGCGACTTAGCTTCTGCTCGTGAATTCTTAAAAACAAATAATCCAAACTTAGTTTTCCTTGATCAGCATCTCCCCGACGGATTGGGCCATAGCTTGTTAGAAGAGGAGTATTTAGCTAATTCGGTAGTCATCGCACTTTCTTCAGATGAATCACCTGAATTACCAATAGCTAATTTAAAAAAGGGCGCACGACTCTTCTTTCAGAAAGCTGAAAGTAGTAGGTCTTTCTTCTTTCCAATGATTGAGGCTCTTTTAGCTAGAGTAGAACTCGAACATAAGAAAAAAATGGAAGGCGAGATAAATGCTCAGATAGAGACTGTAAAAAAATTGATTAAAACTCTTCAGCATGAAATTAATAATCCATTAGGAGCAGTACTTGGCAGTCTATTTCTCTTGAAATCTGAGAAAAGCTCCGAAGAAGACAAAAATAATGCTATCCAGTTACTAGAGGAGAGCTCGGGTCGGATAAAAAATGTCTTAGATAGCTTAGCCAGTGCGCCGTTTCTAAAAGAAGTAGAAAAGGGACCTGATTTGTTGTTCCATATTCCGGGAGATAAGGAGTGGAAATAAATTACTTTAGTAAATTAAGAATCTTTAGATCAACACTATTCTTAACCCTGATTCTTAGCTTAGGGCAACTTTCTGCCGAAGAACTAAGTACTAATAATTCTCATGTAAAGTTTTCAGAAGAAGAGATAAATAACTTAGCGCAAGAACTGGGCGAAGAAACTATGAGTCCATTTTGCCCAGGTCGCACACTTCAAGCTTGCCCTAGTGAAGATGCAAGACAGCTAAAGCTTGAAATTACATCCCTCCTTTCAAAAGGTTACTCTAAAGACGCGATTAAACGTAGATTATACTCCATGTACTCTGAAAATATTAGTGGCCTCCCTCAGAATAATAGCTTTAAGAACATCGCTTGGCTCTCACCTCTTGTTTTTAGCATCCTTGGCTTAATCATCGTATATTTTGGTCTAGTCCATATGAAAAAGCAAAAAAATCAATCGCACCGTGGGACTTTACAAGATCAGCCTGTAGATTTAAAAGCAATAGAAGAAAAATTAAAGAGATAAGATATGTCAGAAACAAAGAATAAAATTAATGCCCTTTTAAAAGAATCAATGAAGGCTCGCGATCAAGCGACAGTAACAACTCTTAGAGGATTGACTGCCGCGATTAAACAATTTGAAGTTGATACGAGAACTGAAGCAGATGAAGAAAAAGTAGTTTCCATAGTTCAAAAAGAAATTAAAATGAGAAGAGATGCTATTGGCTTTGCTAAAGAACAAGGTAGGGAAGATTTACTTACTCAGAATGAAGCAGAAGTTGCCCTACTTCAGAAATTTTTAGGTGAACAACTAAGTGAGGACGAACTTATGGCCTTAATTAAAGAAGCTATAACAGGTGGAGCTAACAAC
>JBILFC010000062.1:0-12355 GCA_044351785.1 Bdellovibrionota bacterium | reverse complement strand
ATTTCATACCTTACTAACTCCATAAAAAAGTTATTCGGCAAACGGCCCAAAATTGGTTTAGGAGTATCACCTTGCACCTTTAGAACCTTCTCTAGGTTACCGGAATATTTACTCTGTAGCAGTTTAAATGTTCTGTCATATAGCTCTGTTTTATGCAGAATAGAACTAACTAAAGACAAGTTATATAGAAGTTCAAAATTTTGCCATCCTGCATCACTCAATTCAGTAAATACGGCAAATGCTTTTTCAGCTCGCCCCTGCTCCAAGTCATTTACAGCAGTATTGAAAGAAATTAAATAAGAAATACTTTGCTCCTGTCCTAACCCCAAGCGTGCCTTCTCATAATATTCTAAGGCTTTTACTTCATCCCCTCTACTCTGAAATAATTGTCCTAATATTACACACCAAACAGTCCCACTCTCTCCCCTTGTCATTTCATCATCTACATAATCGACCACTCGTGGACTGAACCCTCTGTTCGCGACTGATTCCAAAGCTCTACTAGAAGGACTCTCCGAGAAATGCGCGAGCATAATACTCGGCTCTAACATGAATTCTGCATACAAAGTACCGATTGAAACCACCAAACTAAGCCACCAGAATCTTGGACTTGAAATTGTGAGTAGCAAGGACCATAACAACATTGCGGCCATCAATGGTAAAAAGCCAGGCAAAATAAGAGCGCCGAATAGAAGAACTCCGCTACCTATCTTCTTATACCTTCTACTAAATAACTTAGCACACTGAGTTCTTAACTCCACAAAGGAAGAAATAAGTATCAGGATTAAAGTACAAAAGGCAGCTAGGACGATTGAAACAAATACTATAACTATAAATCGACTAATTAGACTTAAAGAAGTCAAAGGATAGTTATGCAAATTAAGAATAACATCCTTAACGTAAGCTAACTGCTCAAACATTGTCACAGAATCAGAAAAACTAGAAATTGCTAATAGAACCCCTGGGTGATTAGGGGATAATTGCTCGGCCAAGTTCAAAAGTTTCTTTCTAATAACAGGATCATTCTCCTTAGAACTTGCGGATCTAATTAATCTGAAGGAAAACTCAGAAAGCTCCTCGTATCCGAGTCCTGCGCTTTGCGTCTTTAGCTCTAGCACCTCACGACTAGCGACTTCAAGGTCATTACTACTAATAGCTGTTAATACGCTATTAAACTGAGAGAGTAGTGCCTTATCATGACTATAGCCAACATCCACTGCTAAAACAGAAAATGAACAAGCAAATAACAGTCCTAATAGAACAGTAATATTTATAAAATTAGAAAGTCTCATACCCTACTAAGATCGGCATATGAGACAAAATACAAAAATGATTTTTAAGACAAAATCCTGATTAAGTATAGATACTTAGGAACACGCATCCGCAATACCCATCTTACCTAGGGATAAAGTCCATCCTCGAGGTAATACTTAATATAGTTTCGCATAACAACTTACTAGCTACTTCCAGATCACTCAAACTAACCATTTCTACAGGAGTATGCATGTATCTATTAGGGATTGAAATTAGTCCCGCAGCAACACCTGCACGAGAAACCTGTATCGCATTAGCATCTGTACCTGTAGCTCCTGGTGATGCATATAGCTGAATAGGTAATTTTTTCTTTTTTGCGGTAGTTCGTACTAAATTCTCTAAAACAGGATTAATATTGGGACCTCTAGCCACTCCAGCACCTGCTCCCATTTTTATTGTTCCAATTCTTTTAGCATCCGCCCCAGGATTATCAGATGCATGAGTTACATCTACTGCAATTCCTACATGAGGATCAATACCATAAGCAGAAGTTTTAGCTCCTCTTAATCCAATTTCCTCCTGCACCGTACTGACAGAATAAAGTGCAACTGGAAACTTCTTCTTATTCGCACCTTTAATCTTCTGTGCAACTAAACGCATAGCCTCCATTACGACGAATGTCCCTACCTTATTATCGCACCCAGGTGAAGCTATTAATCCATTTCTAAGCTCAGTAACACCTAACTTAAATGTAATGGTATCACCCATTGAAACTAATTTTCTTGCCTCCTCACCTGACTTAGCTCCGATATCTACCCAAACTTTGTTAAACTCAATTGGCTTTCCTCTCTCAGCTGCAGAAGTTAAATGTACTGGTTTAAAGCCAATAATTCCATCAATCGGTCCACTCTCAGTGTGAACTGTAAGATAAGTACCGGGTAGGACTGCTGAATCAATTCCGCCAATCTGATTTACATAAATATACCCCTGCTCATCGATATGAGTGACCATCATACCAATCTGATCGCAGTGTCCAGCCAACATGACTCTAATTTTACCATTAGGGTTAAAGCAGGCTATTAAGTTCCCATGAACATCAAGTGAAACTTCATCAGCAAATTTAGTAACTCTTTTCTTTACAACACGTTGAATTGCTTGTTCGAATCCACTTGGTGACGGTGTTTCTAATAGTTGCTCTAAAAATGTATATGAATCTTTCTGCATTTACTCTTGATCTCCCCCTAATAAATCTATAAACAAAAATGAGTATTCAAACTGTTTTCCCTTTATCACATCTAATGATGCTCCAATCAACTTATTCTTTTCATTTTTTGCACTTTCTAATGATTTGTTAGACAAGAAAACTTCGGCTGTAAGCTTCTCAATATTCTTATCCACTGCAATTTTCGTTGTTTTATTCATTAAATGAGGTAAGTCCGTAAATACCCCCAATAAGGTCCTAGGTTCAACCAATAATTTAGTTCTATCGCAAGAAAACTTTTCTGCCTGATCCTCCGTAAGCTTACAAGCCTTACCCTCAAGGAAATCCACAGGAGAAAATGCACCTTGTAAAATCTGGAACGCTGGATGCTTACGATTCTCTCCTATACCACCAGCAAGTATTACATTAGAATCCTCAATACTATTAATCCGGTTAATACTTGCCTCAAGTAAAGCTGATGCCATCTGCATCTGATAATGAATTTTTAACTTCTTTAAAGGATTTAACGTATCCCTTAAATCAAAAGTTATTAGGGCATACTTCTTGGGGTTAATTTCATCCTTCTTCATGAAACTAACTTCTAAAGGTACGATGGAAAAATTATCTTCCTTAAAGGGACCCCCTCGACGCAAAGTAAGTCCTGACAGACTTTCAACGTATCCAAGTTCAATAACATTGGGATCATATATTACTGCAAAGAATGTATTTGCCTGACTTGGATTTAAGACTTGCTTCCAAGAAACCGCGGTAGCTTTCTTAAGAAACTCCATAGTTTTATCAAAAAACTCTAAAGATTTTGCATTAGTTTTCCCGTAAATTCCATGATAAAGAACAATATTGCACTCATTCTGAACTAATAACTTTAAGCCATTCTTCCAATCTGCCGTTAAATTAGCCGAGATAATTTTAGGATCAATTTTCTTAACCTCGGATGGTAATCCCATCACTGGATAGTTTAACACACAGAGTCTTAAGGATGCTAAAGATGGCTTCTTCACGCTCAACAAATCAGCAAAATCTCGCTTTTGCTCAGCAATTACAGTCTTCTGGACTTGTTTTATTTTATCAATTCTAGACTGATCATATTTTGAAAGTGCTGTCTTTTTAAACACGTGCAAAGTATGTTTCTTTCCCTCAGTTTTATATCCTTTTTTTTTGTTTGTGCTACCCTCCTCCTCTTGCTCCCTGCGCTGCTCTTCAAGTAAAGCTTTATAAACTCTTTTTTCTTCGGAAATTTCATCTACACTTGCTTCTGGACTTGCTTCCGTAGAAACGGAAGGTGAAGGTGAAATTTGAATAGAAGGGCTAGGCTCTATTTTCTTCTTTATTATCCAAGCATCTAAGGGTACATCCTCATCATCTATAGGCGAACTTACTTGTGAAGCTTCTAAGGAAGCACTTAATGATACAATTGCTGAGGGGCTATCTTCTGCTAAAATTTCTCTGCTTAATGTAAAGGAGAATATGGCGAGAAAAATTTTATTAAACTTTACCATTTAGCTTTTCCGTAAAATACTTTTTAACAACCTTGGGAACCATCTTAGAAATATCTCCTCCATTTAAGGCGACATTTCTAATAATACTTGAACTAATAAAGGAATTGGGCTCAGAAGTAACTAGAAAAACAGTTTCAATCTCTGAATTAAGAAGTCGATTGGTATGTGCTAACTGAGTTTCGTATTCATAATCTGAAACCGCCCTGAGTCCTCTTATAATAACTCTCGCACCAAGCTTACTTGCATAATCAACAAGCATTCCATCAAATGACTCAACAATAACTCTATCTTTATCTAACTTAAATTCAGACACTGCGCCTCTAGCTAACTTCAATCTTTCATTAATAGAAAAATAACTTAACTTGGTACTTACCCGAGGTCCACCCTTTGCAATGGCAAGATATACAATATCAAACACCTGCAAACCTCTATACAGAATGTCCATATGCCCATTAGTGATAGGATCAAATGTGCCTGCATATACAGCAATGTTTTTAGACTTTTTAACTATTTTCGCCATGCTAACTCTTTAAGAATGCAACTGAAGTCTTACCATACGTTTTCACTGTGATAGATGAAAAATATTTTTCTATACTATCCTTTGATAACTCAAACTGCGAGCCAAAAAACTTAGAATCTTCCTCATACACGATTAAACCTTTAGGTGCCAATCTAGAGTTACTAATGAGCAGCTCAAGAATATGTAAAAAATCATGCTTACTATAAGGAGGATCTAAAAAAATTAAATCATACTGATCATTCTCTGAATCAATATACTTTAATACATCTGCCTTAATCGCAGTAATTTTATCTCTTAATCCTAATTTTGATGCTACTTCTAAGCTATACCTTAGAACCTTATCACTTGAGTCAACTATAGTAGCATGACTCGCTCCTCTTGATAATGCTTCGAAGGCCAACATTCCCGTTCCACTAAACAAATCTAAAACTCTAATGCCCTCTAAATCCATCCTAGAAATTACCGCAGAAAACATAGCCTCCCTGACTCTATCCTTAGTAGGGCGAAGAATCTCATCAAGTTCGTGAGGAACTTCTATTTTCATTCCTCTCTTTTGCCCTGCGGTAATTCTGATACTCATAACTAAAAGTCTTTCTCGGCTTGCTAGTTCACGAAAACAATAATATTTAACAACTCCTGCAAATAACCAAATCTGACTAAAATAACAAGTAATACTATGAGCGACATTTCAATAATAGTAGCAAGAAAGCAAAAAAGAATTCTAGACTGGCAACGAGCCTTTGCTGCGAATTGTGCTCTAAACCCAAGAGAAAGAAAGGACATTGGTCAATCACTTCAGACTCTGAATTTATTACTAGGGAAATTAATAGCAGCAACTGGTGATGAAAGAATTGAAACAGAATCGAGGATAGCATCTTTAGAAAGAGAAATTATAAACTTATTTGAAACATCTCGGCTGCTTACCTCTACCCAAGGTACCCCTGCCATTACCGATTAATTTCCTCTAAACCCTAGTCCTAGCCCTGCCGATAGAAGAGGCATGACTATCAATAATGAATTCGACCTAATTGTAATTGGGAGTGGTCCTGGGGGGCAGAAAGCTGCCATTCAGGCGCTTAAACTTGGAAAAAGAGTTGCCGTCGTGGAGTTAAATCCTGCTCTTGGAGGAAATTGCCTTCACGATGGGACGATTCCAAGTAAATCATTCAGAGAAGCGATCATGCACCTCTCTGGATACAAAGAGAGAAGTCACTACGGACAAGCTTATAGAGTTAAGCACAATATCCAAATGAAGGATCTCACTGATAGGACTGATGGGATTGAAAAGGATATTGAACAAACTATTAGATCTCAACTTTTAAGAAATAAATCTGAGCTTATAGTAGGCTTTGCATCATTTATTGATTGCAATACGATAAAGGTAAAACACCAGAGCACAGAAAGAATTCTAAATGGTGAAAAGATTATAATTGCCACAGGAACTAGACCTTGGAGACCAGATTCTTTTGAATTCGATGGGGAAGTCATTCTTGATTCAAACGATATTCTTAGAATGAAAAAAATTCCATCATCTCTTACTGTCGTTGGTGGTGGGGTAATTGGGTGCGAATATGGTTCAATGTTTTCAGCACTTGGTGTTAAGGTATCCATTGTTGAACAACGAGATTGTATTTTAAGTTTTCTAGATCAAGAACTTATTGAATCAATTACCTTTCAACTTAGACAACAAAAAACAGGAATTATCGTTGGTGATAAAGTAATTAAATGCTGCAGATCCCATGATGGTAGAGCTGTGACAAATCTAGAAAGTGGAAGAAGAATTGTCAGTGAAGTATTATTAGTTTCAGCGGGAAGAGTTGGAAATGTTGAAGGCTTAAACCTTGATGCTGTTGGACTTGATGCATATTCAAGAGGTCTACTTAAAGTTAATGAATTTTATCAGACTTCATGCCCGAACATCTATGCAGTAGGAGATGTAGTAGGTGCGCCCGCTTTAGCATCAACTAGCATGGAACAAGGAAGAAGGGCTGCTTGCCATGCCTTCGGACTATCAGACCACGCTTTTGACATTCCCCTACCTTATGGAATTTATTCAATTCCTGAGATTGCCATGGTAGGAGCCACAGAAAACGAACTAAAAGCTAATAAAGTACCATACGAATACGGTATTGCTAGATTTAGCGAGCTTGAAAGAGGGAAAATCATTGGTGATAACCTAGGAGTTTTAAAAATTTTATTCCATAGAAGCACACTTAGACTACTCGGAGTGCATATCATAGGTGAAGGTGCAACTGAACTGGTTCATATTGGGCAAACGGTTATGGGCTTTCAGGGTGGCATAGACTACTTCGTAAATGCAGTATTTAACTATCCCACTCTTTCACAGGTCTATAAAACTGCTGCGCTTGATGGTTGGAATAAGATGGTTGCAAGTGAGGGGCTCCCAGAGGAAGCTCCCGGAATTGATATGGAACTGCACTAAAATAACTTAGATTTAGAAAATGAACCTTACAAAAATTATCCCATTTTTTTTCATTCTTTTTAATTGTATAGCTTGTGCAGTATCTCCTACTATTGGATACACTGGTGAACCTTCTAATGTTAAGGATAAAATTGGGGCGCAAACACTAAACTTTGAAATCCTGTTAGTCACTCCTGATAGAAATCCATTAGGGGGAGTAAAAATAACAGCCAAGACCAGTCAAAATGAAGGCTTCGGAATTACTAACGATAAGGGTGTGACTAGAATAATCGTCGACAGAAAAGAATCAGAATCAATTTTATTCACTTTTAGTAAGGCTAACTTCGAATCAAGTACAAATGTTAGATCACTGCCTACTAATTTTAAATCTGCTGGCTTAGTTTTTGAGTCACCAGGTCCTAACAGAGTCACCCTCTCTCACTTTGCGATAGAGGGTCTTTATCGCTAAATATCTTTTAGTAAATCTAGAAGTAGTGAAGTATCATTATAAACATTTCGTTTATCAATTATCCTTAGTCCTACACAATCTTCAGGTACCAGTCTAGGCGCACTCGTTAGACGACAATAGGGGATCCCAAGCACTTTTACATGTTCTCGAATAAAGCCATTACTTAACTCATCGCCTAAATCGCCATTTAAGAAAAGATCGCAAATAACAAATTTAACATCCTCTTCTCGCAGAAAGTTTCTTGCTTCCTCAACAGTTATCGCATATTTCAAATTAAAGAAGGAAAGATCAATAATAGATCTAACTATCTCATGTATCATTGGATCATCATCAAGCAACAAAATGGTTTTCAATATTCTAAGCCTTTAATCCAAGCAGCAAGCCCTTTAATCCCAGAGCTACTAATTTTATGAGTAACTTTATCACTATGAAAAATAAAATCCTTAGCTTTCATAGCAATAAATTCTTTCGTTAGTAAGGCTTTTTCAAACGGAATGATTTCGTCCTCTGTACCATGGGACATAAAATATGCTGGTAGTTTAGAAAAATTAACTTCCACATACTTTTCTCTAACTATGTTAGGTATAAAACTAGCAAGAATTGCCACCCCTTTAAACAATTCAGGACGCTTTAGGGATAAGGAACTTATTAAGGCACCTCCCTGACTAAATCCAATGGCAATAATTTTCTTAGGATCAACTCCGTACATGGCTGGCAAACTTTCAACCGCAAGCTCTAAGGCATTAATTGAAGGATTTAATTTATCCCAACCAGCATTTGGGCTATTGCTTGGAACATTTTCATTTACCGCTGCACCGGGAGCATCATCAACCTCCCACCAGCTATACCCTCCTATTTTATCAGCAAGTATTGCCCGAGGGGCAAATACAATTGGATCCAAAAAATCAATGCACTTAGAGAAAACCCACATAAGAGCTTCATTACCAGCCCTACCATGGACCAAGACTACCCCAACTCTTTCTCCCCAGGGTAAAGCACTATTGTCCCTTATCTTCCCGATAAGGCCGATTTCTTCCTGTTCTTCATCTGTAAGGGGTCTATTACTTAGCATAATGATGCGTAACTACTCTTTTTTATAAGGTTTATCAAGAAATTTCATTTTATTATAGCGAGATACCTTGACCATTTCGCTTAGTTTACATATTAAGGCGCGGACATTTTTAAAGTGCTGAATTAATATTCCACTTGAATTACTGTCCCCATCGTCTAGAGGCCTAGGACATCGCCCTTTCACGGCGACGACAGGGGTTCGAATCCCCTTGGGGACGCCATTTATTTCTCTAAATGTACAAGAAATAATTGGCGTTCGCATTACTTAAATATCTCCCGATTCTTACATTCTACTTTTATCTACTTTTATCCTTAGGGCATTGGAGTTATTCATGATTTAAGCCATAAATATGGATCGTTAGGAGGAGATGGAAAATAGTATTTAAATTTATTCAATGGAATACCTCAATTGCAGTTTTCGGCCTTATCGCTATAATTACTACTGGTTTTTCAAATTGAATCTGGGTAGAAGAAATTTCTTGCTTCTCTGTCTTATTCTCTTCAAGGGAGAGTAAAACAGAGAATGCCAGAAAGGGAATTAAGGTTTTCATAAAAGGATTTAAATGTTCTCTCCCCCTCATGAGCTTTAGATATCGCAAGCAATAATGATCGCCTTGAACTTCTTAGAGGTAAATAAATTTATTTCTAAGAAGTTCAGGGCTTCGTCAGTGTTGATGGAGCAATTTTTCTGTAAGGGAGTTAGGCAGATGAAATTGTCACAAACTGCAAAGCGTTCTCTAAGGATTTTGGAACACAAGCTGAAAAAACGCCGTAGATATATGCGTACAATTTTCACTGGGAATGGATTGCTGGTACAGGCGATTGTTAACAAGGCAAAAAAAGATAGCGACGAATGGGTAATACTATTATCCTACGAAAGGCTTCTTGACCATGAAGATGGCTCTATCTGCAAAGAGGGCGAAACTACATGCGGGCCATACCAGAGGATGATTGAAAGATACAGGAGACGCCTTGACAAGTTAATATCTCAGGGCAAGGATCTTGCTCGTTATGGGATGGATTCACTTACTACACTGGCACAAAATTTCCCCAATGATGCTTCATGGGATCCAATAAATGAGTGCTGGAAATCGCCCATCCTGCCAGAACAAGTAGCCAGCGACATTTATGGCGAATGCAAATTCTTCAGTGGCAGACCAATCCTATTGGCCTTGGATACTGACGGAAAAATTATCGTGGCGAACTTCAGCACTCAAGGCATCACAGACTCGAACATTCGAAAGAACATTGTCATTGCGAGACTTGAAGGTACGGCAGCATGCCCTCTACTAGAGAAGATCATCGGACTGAATCCCCCATCCCACAGCGCGGGATGCGGCGGATCTTGGGTTCACGCTATTCCAGAACCCCTAAGGGTAGCTGAAGCGGCATAAAGAATTTAGAAAGTCTATGCCACACGACCAGAACGGTTCCTCCCCTTTCTGGTCGTTCTTTATTTTAATTAACAAATAATACTGTTTAAAGGTAATATATTTAGTAAGAATATGCAGAATATTAATTTCACCAGATGAAATGATGTATCAATTCAAAAAACTGAGCCGTTTTCTCATAACATGGCACCTCTGTCTCGCTGGCGCGATGCTCCTTGTCGTAGCCTTATTACATCGCCTGCAACTTAATTCTCCTAGCTACACATCCAGTCCCTTGATCCACTTTCAGGGTACCCTAATGATCCTCATAGCCCTCATCCTTTGCATCCACCCCTTTGTGGGAATCTTCCTATGCTTCAAACAGCAATGGAAGCAACTCGGAATTCTGTCAATCAACACGGTAGTGGGCATTGCATCCTGGTTTGCAGCAATGCACATCAATTCACCAACGCTGATGTACATGACATAAGATGCAAGGGAATAAAATAAGACAGGTGTGGGTTAAGATGGAAGCTAGGTTGATCTCTTAAAAATTACTCAAAACTCTTTGTAAATTCAGGTAGTTTCAAATCCTCTTTTATCTTTAAAAATTCCTCTGCTGAAAACGGACCTTTGGCTATGTCTGCTCCATTTAAATATTGATGGTCTTTCTTTTTTTCGATGTAATAATATTCACTATTCCTCTGTGCTACGACATAGTTTGCATCACTACCGACTTTCTTAATTATTGAATCTACTCTACCAATCGAAGAACCCTCACCAAGCTCATAAACCAGCTCTAAATTTGCTGGTGAATGAATCCACGAGACACTATAAGGTGGATCTTCCCACTTAGTCCCCGAATCAAAAAGACAAGAAGACAAAAATCCTGTTAAGAAAGTTAATATAATGATTTTCTTAATACTCAGCACCAAGATACCTTTGAATTTCCCTCTAATAATTCAAATACGAAGACATCCACTTCTCAACTTCCTTAACACTCATCCCCTTTCGCTTCGCATAGTCCTCGATCTGATCCTTATCGAGTCTTCCAACGTTAAAGTAATTACTTTCTGGATGGGCGAAGTAATATCCACTTACAGAACTAGCAGGAAGCATTGCACAGCTCTCAGTAAGCTCCACTCCAATTCTTTCCTTAACCTTCAAAAGATCCCAGATTTTAAACTTTTCAGTATGATCAGGGCAAGCACCATAACCAGGTGCTGGACGAATTCCTTGATATCGTTCTTTAAGAATATCCTTCTTACTTAAATGTTCATCACTACCAAAGCCCCATAATTCCTGCCTCACGCGCTCATGCATATACTCAGCACAAGCTTCTGCCAACCTATCACAAAGAGCTTTAATCATAATACTCGCGTACATATTATGTTCTTCTTCAAAGGCTTTAATTAAATGATCCACCCCAAATCCAGAACTAACAGCAAAGAATCCAAAATAATCTTCAAACTTTTTATCACTTGGTTTTAAATAATCACTAAGTGAAATATTAGGTGACTTATTATTTCTCTCGCCTTGCTGCCTTAAGAAATTAAAACACCATTCTTCCCCACCCTCATCTTTAATATATACATCCTCGACTTCAGGATCTCTTCTTGCTTCATAAAGCCCAATAACTGCTCTTGTAATCGGCGCATTCTTAGCATCAAGATACTCCAAATAATGCTCTGCATCTGCATATAGCTTCTTAGCTTCGACACCATAAACAGGACTCTCTAAAATCTCAGGGTACTTACCTTTTAATTCCCAAGTATGGAAAAATGGAGTCCAATCTATATAAGGAATTAGTGTTTTAATTGAAATATCTTCAACTACAGTGATGCCCAATTTCTTAGGAGGATACACAGTCTCCTCAGTCCAGTCTATTTCCGGAGCATTCTCCCTAGCCTCACTAAGACTCATATGATTCTTAGAACTAACTCTTGAATTAAAATCATCCATAATAACAGAGTACTCTCTGTTAATACCCTCTAAGAAACTAGCCTTATCATTCTCTGAAACTAGTGCTCCAGCTACAGGAACCGATCTAGAAGCATCAAGAACATGTACCACTCCATTCCCATACTTAGGAGCAATCTTAACAGCAGTATGACGCTTAGAAGTGGTAGCACCACCAATCATTAAGGGAGTAGTCATACCCCTTCTGTTCATTTCCTCAGCCACGTACACCATCTCATCAAGGGAAGGCGTAATTAAACCACTTAAACCAATTAAATCAGCCTTCTCTTTTATGGCTTCATCAAGAATCTTATCACAAGGAACCATGACACCAAGATCAATAACTTTAAAGTTATTACAAGCCAGAACAACACCTACAATATTTTTTCCAATATCATGCACATCACCCTTTACCGTAGCCATGATAACAACACCTGCGTTAGAAGCTTCCCCACCATCCTTCTCGGCTTCAATAAATGGGGTAAGATAAGCAACTGAACGCTTCATTACACGAGCGCTCTTTACAACTTGTGGTAAAAACATCTTTCCACTAGCGAACAAATCCCCTACCT
>JBILFC010000371.1:0-3535 GCA_044351785.1 Bdellovibrionota bacterium | reverse complement strand
TTAATCCTTGTAGATTTCCAAGGCCACCGAGATTTCCTCCAAGTCCTGAAACTCCTAGTCCAGGGAATGCCCCACCTAAGCCGGAAGTAATTCCATTAGCTCCACCACCACCAAGTAAATTTCCAATATTAATCTGACCACCACCAAGCGCAGGTAAGCCACCTAATCCACCCCCTAGTCCGCTAAGACCACCTCCGATGCCTCCTAATCCTCCACCTAATCCTCCAAGACCGCCTACTCCAGGAATGCCGCCACCAAGTCCGGGAATGCCGCCACCAAGTCCAGGAATACCACCGCCAAGTCCGGGAATGCCGCCACCAAGTCCAGGAATACCACCACCAAGTCCAGGAATACCGCCAATCCCAGGTATGCCACCACCTATGCCGGGGATTAGACCGCCTATTCCGGGGATGATCCCTCCAATGCCGCCAAAACCGCCGCCACCGCCTCCAAATCCTCCTGCTCCGGACCCGCCACCGGCAGATCCACCACCACCGCCGCCTCAACCACCGCCGGCGCAACCGCCAGCACCTCCACCTGCAGATGAACCCCCGCCCTGCCCAGCGGAGTTAGGGAAAAAACAATACTCTAAACCATTCGGTCCCTGTTGAGTAAAACCACTAGGGCTACTAGAGCTACTAGAGTTACCACCGCCAGAAATTATAGTGCCTCCACCACCGGGGGGGCATCCTCGAGGTCCTCAGCCCTTTTGCCTTACGCGAAGAAGATCACTTGACTCGTACTTGCATGCGAATTCAGGAAGACTGTACGTACTAGAATTTTTCTGAGTGCAAAGACTATATATCTTTCTACCAAGCGCATTTTCATTTCTTACAAGAACGTAAGATCCGTCTTGATATCTTTCTTCTATTTTTCTTTCTATGCTAACCTTTCCACCGGAAAGGTTTTTTGGATTACCTACTCAATCATAACAATGATATTGGGTTGCTGCCGCTTGTTGATAGGGAGTATAGTTGTTGACAAAGTTACTTTGTTGTTCTGGGGAAAGAGTATTATAGAATTGCTCTACCTGGGTGGAATTCACTTGAGGTTTAGACGGATCTCCTCTGTCAGGATTCGAAAAGTCGGGTTTATTGTCACTGCTACCAGATGGGTTAGCAGACGGCTGCCCAGAAGGTTTTCCTGATGCTTGACCAGATGGTTTGGGTTGTCCATCTACAGGGATACAGATTAATTGCAGGTCAAAGTCAGCTGGAGGACCTTCCAACTCTGGAGGAGGTTGTTGTCCGCCTGGCATTTGAGGAGCGCTAGGACCTGCGCCAAGTGCTCCAATATCTATTATAGGAATGTCTAATCCTTTAAAATCTGGACCACCACCTGAGGCAGGAGACTTTTTCTCTGCTAAATTTCTTAAGGGAGGAATAGCTTTCTTAAATGGAGGTGGCATATCACCAGCTAAAGGAATTGTGCCTAGGAATCCAGCCTCTTCTTTATCCCCACTATTTAAACTAAGACAACCCACCCCCCACGGTAGAGATTTAATTTCACAAGAACAAAGGACTCGTCTGTTCCATACCGCCCATCTAGACTCTCCAAAATGCTTTCTAACATCTTGAGTTAAACCTAGAGGCCATTCTGAAACATTTGTTCTGCCTTCACTTGACCAGTTAGGGATATCTTCAGGTCTAAAACAATGTGATCCTCTTTGAGCAATTCCCTGGCGCATACCCTCACTAGACTCACCACCCACGCCATCTACATTCCCCGATCCTCTCGGTTGTGTAGGGTAGATCCTCTGCATCTTATCTACAAATATTACGTTCGATTTATTCTCACCAGGATTAAATTCAACAGACTTATAACCACTTCCAACATATCTTGGTACAGAGCTATTCTCTCTTTTCTCATATAAGGTGTACCAATTGGGTCGAACTGGTTCCTTGTTCATTTGTTTTAATTGCTGCTTGTCGCTACCAAAGTATAAAGCACTCATGACAGCTCTTACTGCATCAGCTTGAAGTCTCGGAGTGTTTTCTAGAAAAGTCATAGAACCACTAAGAGCTTCGCCGTTAGGAAGGCAGTAGGTCTTATAAGCTGGATCATTTACGCCCGTAAAACCAACCTTCGCTAGATCTCCATAAACTTCCGGATTAGAAGCCATTCTCCACGAAGCACAAAGTGATTCTCTAAACTGATTAGGCGTATCTTGTTTATACTGACTAAGTTGAATTGCTTGAACAGAAGTATACTGATACCTTTTGGGGTCTAGTGTTTTTCTCGTTTCAGGATATCTAGCTGTGATAGCATAAATACCTTGATCGAACCTGTTATGGATAACTTTCTTTTTATCAGTTTTGACATTAAGTGCATTAAATAAACAGGCTTCACTAGTCTCCCAACCCTGAATAAATGGTGGGCGTTTATGAGCAGCTTGTGCATCAAGATTGGTGCGCATTGAGCTTCCATATCGAACTTCACCATCTTGCTGAAGTTGATAGTCTTTACCGGGCTTGTGGTAATCAGGATCTTTATATTGACTACGAGGAAAGCCCATCCGATCAAGCATATCCAGTTGAACATCCTCGCCTCGAATAGGATCGCTATCCTCCCTTTGCGCAGTAGGTTGCCTGTAGAGTTCCTGAGGTCCTCTATTCTCCCTTACAATATCCGGATCTATCATCTGAGCACCAGACTTATTGATGCTTATCTGATGTTCTGGCCAGTAATAGGAAATAGCTTTCCATTTTTGAAACTGATAAACAGGATCAATTAAGCCAAGAAAGGCATGATCATGGCAATTAAATTCGCAAGCAAGACCTGTTAGGATATTAAGAGGGTCAACATATTTATGACTGCCTTCATATTCTGCTACAAGTCTTGGCTCTAGGCATTGTGGAAAGGTTTCATCGCTTAGAATGACTTTACTATCTACAGCATACTCATTCCAAGATCTTGCTTGATCTAAATGCCCTTGTAATTTATCGAGTGGATTTGCTTCCGGACCAGGAATTCCATCTATGCCTTCTTGCTCTTTTTGGGTACTAACCCAAGGAGCGATATCATCCTTTATTTTTTGCTCCATCTTAGGAAGGGCATTAATATTCCGTTGAATATTTTTCTGGATAATCTGGTTGACCCGTGGATTAGGCGCCTTGTCCTGTGCAAAGGCGTCAGATAATAGGAATGGGGATAGAACTACACAAGTTGTGTATGCAATAAGCTTAAAATTTAATAAGCGTAGTATTCGCATTTCTATTTTAATATTATCGGTTTCAAATCATATTTTCAGTAATATTCCTCTTATATCTATTTCTATTGTTATGAAACAATATTCAGACATGAGATATTAATTGATAGGTTCCCCTTAAGTAGCTGTATTTATTAGATTAAATTGCTGGAATCTAGATGTCTAGCTTAAGACTCTAAAGAAGGTTATGTTTTATTAAGCTTAAGGAAGTGTGAGATGTCTGGTGATGTCTGCGGTCTTCAAAACCGTTAGGGGTCTGAATAGGGCCCGGGTGGGTTCAATTCCCATACACTTCCGCCAGAAGGCTCATAATTTCCCGCACTCTTC
>JBILFC010000300.1:0-3547 GCA_044351785.1 Bdellovibrionota bacterium | reverse complement strand
AATCCTACCCACTGGAACATCAATATCCCTAGCCAACTTATTCTAAGTTAGTTTTAAGGGATTCATAAATTCTTCTAAAAGAATCTCACCAGAAGTTATAATTTGTAATTTTTTAGCCATACAATACTTTTAAAAATTTCATTTCATCTATACATTTCCAGTGTTACACTGTCTATATGAAACGCATAACTCTAACATTAGATGAAGAACTTCTACGTAAAGCCTCTAGACTCTTAGGGGAGGAAACCTATTCCGCCACGGTTAGTAAGGCCTTAGAGGAAGCCGTTAAGACCACTAGCCTAAGGAATCTATTGAATTTCCAAGGAAGCGATATTTAGGAAGGTGATCTTACAGAAATGAGAGCAGATAGGACTTATGAAAATAAGTAAACTTTAATGCTATTGCCAGAATTACAAGTTAAGGATTAATAATTAGAAAAAGAGCTTCAAGCCAGCCTTAAAGCTCTATAGATTTGAAGATAACGCAAAGTCCACTGCGGCTTTCGCATGAATCTTAGCAGTATCAAATAATGGTAACGGACTATCGGCTTGCGTAACCAATAGTCCAATTTCAGTACAACCTAAAATAATTCCTTTCGCACCCCTATTTTCTAAATCTTTTAAAACCTGGATATATGCCACGCGAGAAGCTTCAGTTATAATTCCCTTACAAAGCTCTTCGTAGATAACATTATGCACAATATCTCTCTGTTCTTTCTCTGGGATTAAAACCTCTAAATCAAAATCTCTCTCAAGTTTTCCACGGTAAAAATCCTGCTCCATAGTAAAACGAGTACCGATCAAACCGACTTTTCTTATGCCTTGTTGCCCAATCTGATGAGCCGTTGCATCAGCAATATGTAGAAGTGGTATTTCCAATTTATCAATAAGAAAATCAGCTGTCTTATGCATAGTGTTCGTACATATAACTAAACAATCAGCTCCACCCTGTTCTAACTGCCTAGCCCCAGCCAACATAAACTGAGTGGCTGCTTCCCAGTCGCCTTTTTTCTGCAGAAGTTCAACCTCATGAAAATCTACACTGTTCAAAATTATTTTAGCTGAGTGTAAACCGCCCAGTCTTTGCTTTACTTCATTATTAATGATCCGATAATATTCAGCTGTCGATTCCCAACTCATTCCACCAAGTAAACCAATTGTTTTCATCCCTATTCTCCCTGCAAATAAAAACAAGCCAAAGCGGCTATCATACCTGGCATAGCAAAGGTCCAGTTAAAATCAATTAATGCTGGAACAGCTAAAAGCACTAATACAAATGATGTCATACCTGAGAGGAAACTTAACCCGATGAGTGAGCCAAACATTGTTACCACCAAAAAGAAAGACTGAATTACCGTAAGTGGCAACTCCCATTTTGCAGCATTTGTCTCCTGCCAACTAAGCTTAAAAGATGTTACTCCTCCCTCAATAGTGGGATAAGAAAGCCAAGAAAAAGGCCTAGGCTCACCGCCACCGATAACTAACTTAAGTAATATTGAAGCAATTAAAATATTAAGAACAACCAACATCCATTCAGAATAATGTTTAGGCATCGGAAAAGCACCTTTATGATAAAGGCAAACTATTAGCAGTAATCCAAAGAGATACTGATAATAATGATTAGGTAATCCAATTCCATAATAAGAAAAACCAAGAGCAACCAGTGCCAAAGTAAATTCTAAGATATTCTCAGACCTAGAATCGATCTTTTTAGTAGTTACCTGATTAATGCTACTTTCCACTCTCCCTAATCGAACATGGAAATCTGCAATTTGTTCATTTATATCTGCCATAGCTCATACCGTCATCTTAATTAGTACTAGAATGACTGTATAAGAAAATCGAGATTAATCATAGGAGATTCTAATTCATCTCCTTTATCTTTCCATTTTCAATTATCTTAAGCTGAACGTCATAGTGAAAATGTGGGCCATTCTCTGGGGTATTCAGAAAACTAAAGACACCGCCAATTCCACTAAGATTAGAAACAGTCTTAAACTTATCTACTATTTCAGCGGAACTAAGATTGAGAGTCCTTGAATCTTCAAATAGATTTCCCATGACCATTGCCATATCATATGCATTTCCAGCATAGGCTATTTGATAGTCATTATTATTCTTAGCAACGTATCTAGAATAGAATTCTGGATCTACTCCTAAATGGGGATATATTGCGCCTTCCATGCCACCATTAGCAAGATGAATCTCAGTAGAGCTTTCAAAAAAGTCCGTACCAAATGTTGGCGTTCTAACACCCTGTTGTCTTAACTGTTTATAAAAACTAGAAATCTGACCAGAGATCAGAAACACCCCAACATAATCATATTTTTTAGATCTAACCTTAACTATTCCAGATTTAAAATCCTGCTCCTGAATAGGATAACTAGCTATTTCTTCTACCTGAATATTTTTTGATAAATACTTCTTAAGACCATTAAACAAACCTCTCACGTAAGTATTATCAGCCAGTATCACACCTATGTTTCTAAACTTTGATTTGTTAATTTCCTCCGCAAGCCTTAAAGAAAAATCATCTGCTCTATTTATTGCCCTAATAGTGTATTCTTTATTCTTCGATATACTTTCATCTAAAGACATCGCAAGAAATGGAATTTTAGATCTCTCTGCTACTGGCGCAATAGCCTCAGAAGTTGGATTCCCCCAGTTATATACTAAATTTACCTTATCTACCTGAGTTAATTTAATGAATGCATTTAAAGCTGTTTTTGCATCCCACTGAGAATCCTCAAATATAAACTGTATATTCTTAAAAGATTCTGGATGTTCTACTATTGCCATTTCGATCCCATTCTTCGAAGCAAGGCCATACTCAGAAAGAGCGCCTGAGAGCGGCGCAATTACCCCGACCTTAAACTTAGTCTCCTCCTCTGCGTACAAAGGTAATACAAAAAAGGCCAGAATTCCAAAGATAAATATATAGAATGTACGAATTTTCATATGTTTATTACCTTTTAGTTTTTCTTGAGCAAAGAAGATAAACTAAAAGAAAGAAAACAACTTGCATTGATATGATTTCTGACTTATTTTGCACTAAAAGTACAAAATAATGCTGCTACAAAAACGCATCTCAATAGAAGAAGCAATTGTTAAATTCCTTGCTCGCAAGGTAAATCTTTCAGTAAAAGAAATAATCTCATGCATGAATCAAGAAGGACTCTCCTTTAGTCAAAGAGGCGTATATAAAGAACTTAACAAACTAGAAGAACAGGGAATTTTACTAAAATCGAAATACGGATATAGCCTTTAACTAAGCTGGATTACGAATCTACTTTCCTTTGCCGATGCTGCCTATGACATATACAGCCATCCGAAATACCTTGAACAACTACTGTCATTAGGAACAAAAAGAACTACTCACAAATTCACAAAAGTCGGTAGACTAGATCAATTCTGGATTCAACTCATGAGCTCACTATCCAGACTCTATCCCGACGAATATCTCTACCTATGGTGCCCATATCAATGGTTTAACCTACTGCACCCATATAACGTTAACCTATTCTATCAAGCCTCAGACATGACCGGTA
>JBILFC010000299.1:0-3552 GCA_044351785.1 Bdellovibrionota bacterium | reverse complement strand
AGCTAAGTTCAGATCTAACTCTACCAAAGCTAGGATGCAACAGTTTGCATGCTTAGAGACAGAAGAACAATCCAATGTATATGCCCCTTTAAATGGCTTTACCGCAGTAGATTTAGGATATCAACAAGGCGATGCAATTTCTAATCTTATAAACAGGATAGAGTCGACACCTCAAACAAGTACTTATCTTAATCTATTTCAACAGATTTGGAATGACCCTACGAAGTTGGAAGATGTCAGTGAATTAATCTGTGCGCATATAGAATCGGTCTATAAAGAGAATGAGCCTGAGAAGATTTATTTTCTAATGCTTTATAATATTTTTAATGAATTTTTAGAAGATTTAAATGAAGATATCCTTCCTAATGAATTAACAGGGTATAAGGACACACTGGTTTGGAATAAGCTATTTAACTTTCAGAAAGATGCCGCAACTGGAATTATTAATAAGCTAGAGAAGTTCAACGGATGTATATTAGCTGATAGTGTAGGGCTTGGTAAAACTTTTACAGCTTTGGCAGTTATTAAATATTATGAACTTCGCAATAAGTCAGTATTAGTTCTTTGTCCTAAAAAGTTAGCTGATAACTGGCTGACTTATAATAAGAATCTTAAAACCAATCTTTTCTCTAGGGATCGTCTTAATTATGATGTGCTGTGTCATACCGACCTTCAGCGAACTTCGGGAGAATCTTATGGCATTCCTCTGAATCGTGTCAATTGGGGTAACTATGATCTAGTTGTAATAGATGAATCTCATAACTTCAGAAATAACGATGCTTATAAGGAAAGAGAAACTCGTTATCAGAAGTTGATGAATAATGTGATTCGAGACGGCGTGAAAACTAAGGTTCTAATGCTCTCTGCTACTCCAGTAAATAATAGATTCAATGATCTTAGAAATCAATTAGCGCTTGCCTATGAAGGCGATTCTAAGAATCTAGAGAATAAACTAAAAACAGAAAAGAACGTTGATGACATATTTCGTAAGGCTCAAGCAGTGTTTAATGCTTGGGCTGAGCTACCTCCAGAACAACGCACAGCGAAAGCGATACTCAATGCTCTCGATTTTGATTTCTTCGAGGTTCTTGATAGCGTAACTATTGCTAGGTCTAGAAAACATATTGAAATGTTTTATGACACAAAAGATATTGGGCGCTTCCCTGATAGGCTTAAGCCGAAATCATTCCATAGCAAGCTAACTACCTTAGATAATGTAGTGGGCTTTAATGAAATCTTTGATCAGCTTTCGTTGATGAAGTTAGTTGTTTATACTCCGATAAAGTATATTTTCCCCAGCAGAATCTCTAAGTATGAAGATCTATATGATACAGATGTAAAGGGCGGGCTAGGCAAGTTGAAGCAAGCGGATAGAGAGCAGAGTCTTAAAGCACTTATGACTGTGAATCTTCTGAAGAGGCTAGAAAGCTCTGTGGAAGCATTCCGTATAACGCTTTCTAAGTTAGAAGCGCATTACTTAGGTACTCTTTCTAAGATAAAGGCTTATCAAGAGTTAGGTAAGGAGCTTGATCTTACAAGTGTTATTCTGGATACTGATAATTTAGGTCCAGATGAAGAACCTGAAATAGAGGATCTTAGTGATGCTAGTTCGATAGGAACAAAAATTCAAATTAAACTATCGGATATGGACATCCCTTCTTGGGAGAGAGATCTGTCAGGAGACCTAGAGTTAATACAGACTCTCCTTATGGAGATGCAGAAGATTACTGTTAAAAAAGATGCAAAGCTTCAACACCTAAAGGGCTTTATAAAGTCAAAGCTGGAAGAACCTGTTAATTCAGGAAATAGGAAGGTCCTTCTTTTTACTGCCTTTGCTGATACTGCTAATTATATTTATGAAAATATTGCTAAAGACTTCTTTAATTCACATCATATTCATTCTGCTAAAGTAACAGGTAGTGGCTCTCCTAAGTCAACTTTAGAAGAGAACTATGATTTTCAATCTATCCTGACCCTGTTCTCTCCGAGATCAAAGGAGAAGGAGCTAGTAATGTCTGATCAGCCAGGCGAAATTGATATTTTAATCGGTACAGACTGCATTTCTGAGGGACAAAATCTTCAAGACTGCGATATGGTAATTAACTATGACATTCACTGGAATCCGGTAAGGATAATACAACGATTTGGAAGAATTGATAGGATAGGCTCGCCTAATAAATGTATTCAGTTAGTAAACTATTGGCCTGATATAACCCTTGATGAATACATTAACTTAAAAGAAAGAGTAGAGAATCGCATGATCATAGCGGATGTTACCGCTACGGGAGATGATAATCCTCTCAATCATGAAGATAATGATGTAGCCTATAGAAAGGAGCAGTTAAGACGTCTGCAAGATGAGGTGATCGATATGGAGGATTTGAAAACTGGTGTTTCTATAACAGACCTTGGCTTAAATGACTTCAGGATGGATTTACTAAACTACCTAAAAGATGCCGATGTTTTAGCTAATCTACCAAATGGAATGCATGCTGTTTTGCCTGCGAATAGGGAAATGGGCCTTCGTGCAGGCGTGATATTTGCTTTAAAGAATATAAATGAAAAAATTAATATTAACCTACATAACCGCCTTCACCCATATTATTTAGTATATTTAAGTGATGATGGGGAAGTGATAAATAATCATATCGAAGTAAAAAAGCTTCTTGATCTTATCAGGGCAAATTGTAAGGGTATCGATAAACCATATCTACAAGCATGTAGAGGATTTAATGAAGATACTGAAGATGGTAAAAACATGCAGAAGTATTCTTTACTCCTAGATAAAGCCATTCGGTCCATAGTCGATGTTAAGGAAGAACGGGATATTGATAGCTTGTTTACTAAAGGTAGGACCTCAGCACTTGTTGATACGATAGGTGGTTTAGATGACTTTGAGTTGGTGTCATTTCTCGTAATTAAAGATTAGTGATGAGTAGTATCCTATTCTCTTTTCCTAAGCAGGCAGAATTTGGAAAAGTAATTCCTAAGAGTAAAATCTATGAACACACTAAGCCTAGCAAGAGTTTGAAGGAAAAGTTTGTTTCGGAATTAGATCATATTACATGGTTGTTTAAGCTTTCTCCTGAAACTTTGCGCTTGCCTGCTAGGGGCGGGATTTCTGAGATTCAAATTTTTGGTCTTACTTTAAAGAAGGAAGAAGTTAGTGAGCAAGTTTTAAGATGTATTGATGAGGCCATTCCTCACTTGATATTTTTTGAATTATATTATCATGACAAGGTAAAGATTAAGGCGTCTTACAAAAGACCGAATGAGCTAGACTCTAGTAAATTTGTCGTAGATACTTATTTTGAGTCTCCTTGGATGCCCACAGATGTGCGAAGAATAGCCTTGCCTGTTGCTTTAGATCTTATGGGTTTGTATGAGCAAATGCTTAGAAGTTATATGGATATTCAGGCTCGTGAGAATGAGCCCTTACGGTTGCAAATTGAGCGTATCAATGCAATTAAATCTCTTCAAAAAGAATGCCTAAAAATGGCGAAAAAACTGGAAAATGAAAAGCAGTTTAATAGAAAAGTTGAACTTAATTCT
>JBILFC010000298.1:0-3584 GCA_044351785.1 Bdellovibrionota bacterium | reverse complement strand
CCACGTATAATTGTTGCAGTTAATAAGATGGACTTAGTTAACTATTCCCAAGATGTATTTGAGGATATTAAACGTGACTTTTTGGAATTCTCTACAAAGCTAACTATTAAAGATATCCGTTTTATTCCAGTAGTGGCTTTGTATGGTGATAATATTGTTAAGCCTTCTGCAAATATGCTTTGGTATCACGGTGAGTCACTGTTAGAGTATCTGGAAAATGTTTATATTGGTGGTGATAGGAATTACGTTGACTTTCGTTTTCCCGTTCAATTGGTGATTCGTGGGGAAGATAACTATCGTGGCTACGCGGGCCAGATCGCTTCAGGAAGTATTCGTGTCGGAGAACATGTTGTTGTTCTTCCATCAATGAAACAAACTACAGTTAAAAGTATTGATTTTTTTGGTGAAGCTAATATGGAAAGTGCTTCTACGCCACAGTCAGTGTCTATAACTCTTTCTGATGAGATAGATATTTCTCGTGGTGATATGATTATTAGAGTCGGAAATATTCCTCGTATGCAAAGTAAGTTTGAGGCGATGGTAGTTTGGATGGGTGAAGTTGGGTTGAATCTAAGCACCCCGTATATTATTATGCATACTTCAAGAACGACAAAGGCTTATGTGGAGAAAGTACGTTACCGTATTGATGTTAATACACTTAGTCGTTTACCAAGTGCGTTGCTACAAATGAATGAGATAGGCAGACTTTCGTTAACTGTCTCTCAACCTCTTTTTCTTGATAATTATGACCGTAATCGTGCATGCGGAAGTTTTATAATAGTTGATCCTGAGACGTACTTGACAGTGGCTGCTGGGATGGTGATTGACCCTAAATCAGTGGAGAGTGAATTAGTAATTTCAACGGCTGAAAATCAATCTAATAACTTACATTTTGAAATCGGGAATGTCAGCCGTGAACAACGCGAATTAAAGTTAGGACATAGAGCTATTTCAGTTTGGTTTACTGGCCTATCTGGTTCAGGAAAATCAACTATCGCTAAAGAGCTTGAAAAACGACTCTTCGATAAGAATATTCCTGTTTATAACCTTGATGGAGATAACTTACGTACTGGACTTAACTCAGACCTTCGTTTCGGAGATCGTGACCGTTGTGAAAATATTCGACGTGTTGCTCATGTGGCCAAATTGATGAATGAAGCTGGGATTACCGTTATCTGTTCTTTTATTTCTCCATATGAAAAAGACCGCCAACTTGCTCGGACGATAGTTGGTGAGAAAAATTTTCTTGAGGTATATCTATCGACACCCTTGGAAAAATGCGAAGAGCGTGATCCTCATGGCCTTTATCGTAAAGCTAGAGATGGTGAGATTAAGGATTTTACTGGTATTAATTCCCCCTATGAAGTGCCGATTATTCCGGATTTATCTATTCGGACTGACAAGCTCACTGTTACTGAGGCACTTCTGTTGATTGAAGATGCTTTTAAGAGGAGTAATCGGCTTTAGATCGACCTGAGGATTCATGTTTACTTATAGTGATGTTTATGCTTTCTTGTGGGTATGAGAACTTTTATTTTTAATCATATTGAGCGTTGCGCTGGCACCTCATTAAGAATCAATTTCTTTCAAGAGTTTAGTAAGTTATGCGATCCTAAAGATATATATATTAGTGATGTTAACTATCCGTCTACTGCCAATATCGAATTTAACCAAAACGTTAATTTATCCGATCTTCGCAATAAGAAAGTATTTGCCGACCACAGTAGTTACTTGGCAATTGAGCAGATTCTGGGTCTAGATAGGCATAATGTTTATCGAACTACCAGTATGCGTAGCCCATATGAGCGATTTGTCTCTCACGTGTCATTTTTTAAGTTACCTACACCACACCCTTCTCCAAAAAGTTTAAATACTAGATTACTTATTGAAAATACCATCTATGATTTAGATAAACCGAAAGACTTGGAGATCATTATTAATACAATAGGTCATCTGCAAATAGCCAAGCTACAACCATATCCGAGTCGCAATGAATTGTCCTTGGCTGATAAGTTAGAAGTTGCCATAGCTAGCCTTGCTTCTTATCAGTACATCTTTATATGCGATGAATTTTCGAAAAGTATCTCAGCATTCAATCGAATTAATCCTTTTAACCTTAAACTGGATAATGTGAAGATAAACGTAGGGAATGTGCAAACTGACTTATTCGATGAATCGACTAAGAAATATATAAAAGAACGATTGGTTCTTGAATACAAGCTGTACGATGTTGCTTACCAGAGGTTTAAAAACCTTTTTGCCTAGCTTGTTAGTCTCAGAGATGTGAATTAGAGGACGCGGTTGTGTCCCAAGCAGAGGGCAAGCTATAAGAGTATCACTCTTTTAAAGTTAATACAAAGTGTGACTTTTTGCCCACTTTTAAGAGCAGGGCCTTGTTCGCTATAAATAAACTTTCAGTAAGTGTTAGAAAAGGATTTGTAACTTTTTCACCGTTGACCGAAACTCCACCACTATCAATTAATTTTTTTCCAGCCCCTTTTGATGCACTTGCGCCAAGTAATACCATTAGGTCTTGGATGTTTTTGCCTTCTAGATCTTTTAAAGTGGTCGATTTGTTGGGAATTGTAGCTGCAATTGCTAGAATTTCATTTAATCCTAGTTTCTCATTGTTAGAAAAGAGTGCCTTTTGAGCACCTTTAGCATCGAGGACTCCCTTCTCTCCATGAATTAGTGTAGTCATTTCATCAGCAAGTGCTAATTGTGCCACTCTATTTTCAGGAGAATTTTTTACTTCAATTTCAAGTTCGACTATTTTTTCCTTAGGAAAATCTGTAAACAAGTTTAGGTATTTTATTACATCCTGATCGGTTGAATTAAGCCAGAACTGATGGAATTGAAAAGGAGAGGTCGCTTCTGCAGAGATATATACAGCACCACTTTCTGTCTTCCCGAATTTTTTGCCTTCCGAAGTCGTTAGTAGTGGAAACGTAGCCCCATAAGCTTGTTCACCATGAGGTACTACCTTCCTTATGAGATCAAGACCTGCAGTGATATTGCCCCACTGATCTGATCCACCTACCTGAAGAGTGCAATTTTCAGTTCTATACAAGTGAAGAAAGTCATAGGCTTGAAGTAGCATATAGCTAAACTCAGTGTAGCTTATACCTTGTTCTCTTTGATTAAGTCTTTCTTTAACAGATTCCTTGGCAATCATTTGATTTACAGAGAATAGCTTACCTGTGTCTCTTAGGAATTCTAAAAACGAAATGCCGTGAAGCCACTCATGATTTTTTACTACTTTATACTGATCTGTGCTTATTCCGCAGGACTCAAAGAATCGTCTGATATTTTCTTCTAGGTACTTGGAATTTTCTACAATTGTTTCTTCTCCTAGTAAAACCCGTTCCGCACTTTTACCTGAAGGATCTCCAATCATGGCTGTTGCAGTGCCAATTAGAGCAAGTGCTTTATGACCTCGCTTTATGAATCTTTTCATTGCCATAAGAGGGACTAAGCTTCCAGCATGTAAGCTCCTTCCTGTAGGATCAAATCCGCAATATAGAGTAATAGGTTGAGCGATAAGACTTTTCTCTAGGTCTTCCCTACGTGTGCAATCCTCGAGG
>JBILFC010000297.1:0-3592 GCA_044351785.1 Bdellovibrionota bacterium | reverse complement strand
AAAGAATCTCTAAAAGAAAATGGGAATCCAAATTATCAGATCTCTAATACGAATTTTTTTGTTATCAGATTTTTACCTAGAGTTTCCCAGTCCTCCAAAGTTAGTAACTTGAGCTCAAGGCAGCTGGAGATTCTAAATTTACTAAATAATTTTAAACGAGATTTTAACTCTAGAGAGCTCGCTCAAAGCTTAAATGCAAGTCCTACTACAATTACTAGAGATTTGAAGATTTTAATTGATAATGGACTGATTAAGATTAAGGGTGAGGGTAGAGCTATTAGATATTCTATGATTGTTAATGGTGACATTAAATGAAAACAATATTAATTGATATCATCGCTGGCGCGCGGCCTAATTTTATGAAGATTGCTCCAATCGTAAGAGCAATAGAAAATCAGCAAGAGAGTGGTGGCAGGCTTAGATATCGTTTGATTCATACCGGCCAGCACTACGATGAGAAGATGTCTGATAGTTTTTTTAATCAACTCGGTATTCCTAAGCCCGATATAAATCTAGGAGTAGGATCAGGGACTCAAGCTGAGCAAACAGCTGGAATTATGATCGGTTATGAAAAGGTATTGTTAGAGAAAAAATCTGATCTTTGTCTTGTCGTAGGTGATGTTACATCTACTATGGCATGTGCAATCTCAGCTCAAAAGATGAATGTTAAAGTCGCCCATGTGGAAGCTGGAATAAGATCTGGTGATTGGTCAATGCCGGAAGAAATTAATAGAATGGTTACGGATTCCATTACGAACTATTTTTTTACAACAAGCGAATTTGCCAACGAGAGTTTAAGAAAGTCTGGGGTATCAGAGGATAGAATATTTTTCGTGGGGAATACCATGATTGATACTTTATTGGCTAATATGGAAAGATTTAAAGCTCCGGATTTATGGGGTGAGTTAAATTTAAAAAAGGGAGAGTATCTTGTCTTGACTCTTCATAGACCATCTAATGTTGATTCCTGCGATGGTTTGAAGAGTTTGTTAGATACCATTGCTATTGGAGCTAGGGATTATCCGATAGTATTTCCAGTTCATCCAAGAACCAAGAAGGTCATGGAGAGTATCCCAAGTATTTCAGAGATATTTAAGTTAGTGGAGCCTCAGCCGTATTTGGAATTTAATTACCTTGTTAAAAATGCAAAGGCTGTAATTACTGATTCCGGCGGGATTACTGAAGAAGCAACTGTCTTCGGAGTGCCTTGTATGACCTTAAGAGATTCTACTGAAAGACCTGAGACTATAACAATCGGAACAAATGAGCTTATAGGTACAAGTCCAGAGAACTTGCTTCCAGCACTTGAGAAGTTGTTTTCTGGTGACTGGAAGAAAGGAAGCGTGCCCCCACTATGGGATGGGAAGACCGCGGATAGGATAGTGGAGGTGTTAGCGAGAGTGATTTAACAATCTGATAATCTCATCCAATTTAGAAGCAATATATTCTGCGTATATCTTAGAGCCTTGATCATTTACATGCATTCCGTCATAAAATATTGACTGAGGGTTTGAGCGATATTCTGGAATGTTCGATTTAAGGTAGCCGGCAAGATCTATTAGGTCAACTTTTTCTTCAATGGAAACGATTTTAATTGCCTCATTCATTTTATCCTGATCACTGTTGCTTGCCCAGTCAGGTGTGAGGGCATTTGATGATTCTGCTAGAGGTTGAGTCATTAGTACTGGATGAATCTTAAAAGCTTTTGCAACGCCAATAAACGCCTTTAATCTGGCTTCGAAGCCTTTGATGTCGCTAGGTGTTATCGAATGTATTACCTGGCCTCCTGTAGAGGTTTCAGGCGCCCCCTGTCTTTGACCGATGCGTATTTGTAGGTTTGTAAAGGCCTCTCTGGTGAGAGCGACTAGGCCTATTTTACTTGAAAATAAAAGTCCAAACCAACGTAAAATATCATTGATAGTAAGATCTCCTCCCATCCTTGAGTTGTAGCTATGGTTAATGGATAAAACTCCAGCATCATTAGTAGCTTCCATGAGTACTGCTATCGCGGGAGAATCTAGTACGATTTTATTTAAAAGCAAATTGACTGCATCGTGAGAGGTATTGCCAGATCTTCCGGCATTATAAGTGTTTATATTGAGTCCCGAATTGCTTTTTAGTATTTTTGAGACTAAAGCAGGAAATCTTAGATCTTCGCGAACATAACTACACTCTGTTGTTGATCCGCCTAGAAATGCTATTGAGTAGTCAGGATTTAAGTGTTGATTGCTAGGTAAAATATAACCGGACGAGTCAGTTCTGAAATTCACTAAGGGAGTTTCTTTGCTAAGCCAATTCCGATCGAATTTTTTATTTATATTTGACCTCTGTTGTCTAAGTTCCACGTAGCTTGATTTGTTTGAATCCTTGTATGGATTTTGCCAAACCAAATGCAATAAGAGCTCAGAAATAAACAAGATTAAAAAAATGGAAAGGAATAATACTAGTAAGTTTTTTATCATAGTGGCCACATTTTTCTATTATAAAAGAAAATTAGTCAATTCTTAATCCGACTATTCATCAATTTGGAATATTGATTAATAATTTCATCTAGTTCTTGCCTAGAGGAGATATTGAAAGTGATTAGTGATTTTTCCATACTTTAACTCCGTGGGTATTAATGCTAAATACCCACCCTCCGGTGTCCCCTTTGCGTCCTTTGCGGTTAAAAAATGATCCCCCTCCCTATCCCTTGTTTATCTCCTAAATTTTAGCTATTAACTTATTCATATCATAAACAAGCACTATTCAGATTAAATTCACATGAAATTAAAAGACGCTAATATTCTAGTAATCGGTGGGGCTGGTTTTATCGGAGGCTTTGTTGTTTCTGAGCTCCTAAAGCACCCAGTTAAAAAGATTACGATCTATGACAACTTCGCTAGAGGAAAGATGGAGAACATAGAAGATTCTCTTAAGGATGCTAGGTGCGAAATCTTCCCTTACGGGGGAGATGTTAGAGAAGTTGATGTTCTTGATAAGGCCATGGAAGGAGTCGACTATGTTTTTCATCTAGCGGCTATGTGGCTTCTTCATTGTAAAGATTTTCCAAGAACTGCATTCGAAGTAAATACTGCAGGTACATTTAATGTACTAGAAGCATGCGTTAAGCATAAAGTTAAGAAATTAGTTTATTCCTCTTCTGCTAGCGTTTATGGTGATGCAGTAGAAGTACCTATGACCGAGGATCATCCATACAATAATAGAAATTTCTACGGCGCTACAAAAATCTCAGGCGAGTCCATGTGTACTGCCTTTAACGATAGGTACGGACTTTCTGTAATTGGTCTTAGGTATATGAATGTCTACGGACCAGGGCAAGATCAACATGCAGTTTATACTGGCGTTGTCCCTATTATGCTCAATAAAATAGAGGCTAATGAGGCTCCCAATATTAATGGAGATGGGTCTCAGGCTTATGATTTTATTTATGTAGAAGATGTGGCAAGAGCGAATGTGGCATCACTTATATCTCCTCAATCCTTCGGTTTTTACAACGTAGGAACTGAACTTCAAACTTCAATAAAAGAACTGTGTGATACAATTCTTAGATTAAAGAAGTCTCCACTTAAAGTAAATTACATTCCTTATG
>JBILFC010000296.1:0-3605 GCA_044351785.1 Bdellovibrionota bacterium | reverse complement strand
AGAGGCTTGAATGGCAATTTCTACTGTTTCAAGATCTCTTATTTCCCCGACCATTATAACATCTGGGTCTTGTCTGAGAATGGATCTAAGTCCATTTGCAAAGGTAAAATCAATCTTTGGATTAACTTGCATCTGACCGACACCGTCTACTTCATATTCCACTGGATCTTCAATAGTGAGAATATTTTTATCAACAGAATGGATTTCTGATAAACATGCATACAAGGTAGTAGTTTTACCTGAACCCGTAGGTCCAGTTACAAGAAAGATTCCGTAACTTTTTTTAATTATTTTTTCGATCGCCTCTTCAATATCCGTAGTAAATCCAATCTTCTTGAGACTTAATGCTCCTTTAGACTTATCTAAAAGACGTAATACGATTCTTTCACCGTAACGAGTTGGAACAGTAGAAACACGGATATCAACATCTTGACCTGCTATTTTTAAACCAATACGTCCATCTTGAGGTAGTCGTTTCTCAGCAATATTTAAATTGGCCATTACTTTTATTCTAGAGCCAATTGCAGCTTGGAAATATCTATCTTCTGTCGCTACATCTTGAAGGACCCCATCAATTCTAAAACGAACTTTTAGTTCTTGTTCAAAGGGTTCTATATGAATATCCGAAGCTCTTAAATTTGCTGCTCTGAAAATTAATGCATTTACATACCGAATAATAGGCGCATCATCATCTTCAGCATCTGTGACGTCAATTTTTAATTGACTCATTGGATCGTCGGCCGCTTCCTCTTTTTCACTAGTATCCAAGGTATAGTCCCGATCTGACATAATCGTGGATCTAAAAGCATTAAGAATTCTAAGAAACTCAGTTTCATTTACCTTAACTGGAAATATCGGTTGAGAGTATGCAGATTGAATCGCAGTAAGTGCACTTTCTGAAACTAGATTGTGAGTCGCTACAACAACAATCCCGTCTTTTTCATAAACTGGAATGGCCCCATATTGCTTAGCCCAACTACCAATAATTTTAGAAAAATCCCCTTTTTTAAGATTTAGTGGGGGTTTATCGGTGGGTAATAATACTTGTTCAGACATTATTTAAATCCATTAAAGGATAGACCCTGAGTTTCAAGCTCGCTAATATTAGCACCGTCTACTACTATGGGTTCTGGTAAATTTGAATGAACCTTACTTGCATCTTCTAAGCTACTAAATATTCCAATGGATATTACATCTGTACCTAAAAGGTTAGCTTTAGAGCCAGTTTGGAGCTTATTGAATATTTCAGACTGCGTCTTTATGAAAGCAGCAGTTGTTTTAAAAGGAGAACCTAAGGCTTTAAAAACAACGATTTTATTACTTACATTATTTGATGCAGGTTCATTTTTACCTGCACTCTTTGAGTACGTAAATTCTGGTTCGCTTATATTAGTTTCTTGAATTTTAAGCTGGGGTAGGGGTTCCTTATCAGTTAGAGGAATATTTCCCTTATGCTCCTCTATAGGATTAGTTTCAAAGACTTTATGCTGAGCTGAATCATTTAACTTCTCAATTATCTTTGGATCAGTTGATTCTACATCAAGCTCTTTACTGACTTCAGCTGTTTTGCCGAGCGTCGTGTCTCTTGCATCATACTGATCATGAATAATCTTAGGTGTAAGGAAAATTAGTAAATTAGTTCTTCTCTTAGTTTCACCTTCTTTCTTAAATAGGTAACCTAAAACAGGCACGTCCTCGAGATATGGTACACCCCTTGTTGTCACAACAGTATTATCTTGAATTAAGCCACCAGTGACAATCATCTGCCCATTCTTTACAGCAACTAAGGTATCAGAAGTTCTAATACTTGTAGTAGGACCATTCGGGTCATTTCTAGTTCGTTCAACAACATTTGAAATTTCTACGAAAATTTTCATAGATAGGA
This sequence comes from Bdellovibrionota bacterium, assembly GCA_044351785.1. Classification (GTDB taxonomy): domain Bacteria; phylum Bdellovibrionota_C; class UBA2361; order SZUA-149; family DAOLCO01; genus JAIYCX01. The sequence goes on along the minus strand of JBILFC010000296.1, from coordinate 1,720 downwards.
AATCGCCTGTGCCCAGTTGAGGGGTAATTCTAAGTGTTATACCGACATCCTGTCTTTGAACTTGGTTAAAAGTATTTCCTAAGTTAGTTTGATTAGTGCCTGTGCCAGTAATAAAAGGCACGTTTTCACCTACAATAATTTCAGCTTCTTCATTATCAGTAGATAATATTGTAGGGGCGCTTAGTACGTTTACGTTGGAATGATTGCTAACCGCAGATAAAATTGCAGCTTGTGAAGGTATCTTTAGTCCACCTGGTAATGTAAGTGATCCTACACTTGCTGCTGCGATTGTTAGGTCAGTTAGACCAGCAGGATTAGTTAAGAGATTACTTAGGGAGCCGAAGTTAGTCTGACTTACTACCCCTGAATCATCTAAACCAAGTGTACCTTGCAATTCTACTCCAAGACCAATTTCATCGCTTAGTGAGACTTCTAAGATAGTAGCTTCTACTAATACTTGCCGTCTCTTAACATCAAGCATTTTTATGACTTGAACTAGTTTCTCATAGTCGGACTTATTAGCGTTGATTACTAGTGAATTAGTAGAAGGATCAGCTGCTACAGAGATTTCATCTTCAAAAGCTACTCTAGAGCTGTCAGAAAAGAATGATGGGGCACTTGTAGATGAGCCTGAACCAGAACTTCTAGATGAAGATCTAGACCTGCTTCCTCCACTACTACCGAATCCACCAGAAGATCCTCCAGTAGCACCACCAAAGACAGAATTCTGATTTTGATTATTCCCAGAGCTACCAGTTCTAGAAAAAGAGCTACCTTGAGTTGATGTTGCAGTAGAGCCACCTCCACCGCCGCCCCCGATGAGGCCAGAAATTATCTGAGATAAAATTTCAGCATCAGCATGTTCAAGTCTATATACCCAGAACCTTCCAGCCGACTTATCACTTTCACTATCTAATTGTTCTGATAAGGCTCTAATCTTTAAAGTAGTAAACTCATCTGCCACTACTATTAGCGAGTTCGTTCTCTCATCAGGAATTATTTTTAAAGGTGAACTTCTTACTGATGATGTTGATTGAGCATTTGCAGCATTTTGACCTGGGTTAGCCGCATTATTAAGCTGACTTAGACGTTGCCTTAAGAATGCGTTAGGTGAAGATTGGTCGCCCGCACTTGAATCCTTTTCTGAGTCCTCACCAAGAATCTTTGTAATTTTTTCTGCAACATCCTTTGCCTCGGCATGTTCAATAGCAATTATTGTAATATCTTGGTCAAGTGGGGGAATGTCAATTTGATTTAGTAGGTTCTTGATTCTATCGATATTTGAAGCGGTATCTACTAGGATGACTAAGTTGGTTCCAGTAATAGCCTGTGAAAACCCGTCCTTAGAAATGAACTGTGCAACTAGCTTTTGAATTTCATCCGAACTAACATGGGTAGTTTTTAGAATTTCTGTGACTAGACTTTCGGCTGTTGTGTTTCTAGAATATGCCTGAGGAATAGTGGTTTGTTTTGCATCTTTTGCGTTAATTACCTTCCAGATATTATCTCCCACTGGCACAGTGGCGAAGCCTTTTAAAAGTAAAACAGAATCAAAAACTTTTAATGCATCAGCAATAGTTATAGCAGAAGGGAGGTGTATTGTAATTTTCCCTTTTACATTACTATCAACGATATAATTTCTACCCGTGAGCTTACTAAAAGTCTTAACTAGTGCCTCAATGTCGGCATCTGTAACGTTTAGTACCGTTGTAAGTTGTGA
>JBILFC010000292.1:0-3649 GCA_044351785.1 Bdellovibrionota bacterium | reverse complement strand
CTGCTGTATGTTAGTAGATTGGAACCTGAGAACAATGCCGATAAAGTTATTTTAGCATATAATATGCTTTCTCAGGATTTAAGAGAGAAGTATCCCTTGGTGATAGTTGGAGATGCGCCTTATGCTGAAAGTTTTAAGAATCATATTAAAGAAATTGCTGAGAGAGAGGTTGTTTTTTTAGGTTATAGGTTTGCTCTTGAGTATGAGACTTTGCAGAAGGGAGCGTATGCTTATATTCAAGCTACTGAGGTGGGAGGGACTCATCCAGCCCTTGTAGAAGCTATGGGCTTTGCCAATTATATTTTAGCTAATGATGTACCCGAGCACCGAGAGACTATAGGTGACGCTGGGGTGCATTATCGCTTTAATGACATAAACGACCTTTCGTCTCACATTAAAAATATTATTGATGATCAAGAAGTGGTTAGTGAGTTAAGAGCAGAGGCCTATAACCGAGCGTTTGAGCTCTATTCTTGGGATTCCATTACAGATAAATACTTAGGCTTAATGGGAAGGATCTTGGGAGTGGATAAGTCTGGAACTCTCTAATATGACAAGTGTTTTTCTTTAGTTTACTGCTTGCCTAATGCTATTGGATTCTGCCGTTCTGCTTTAAGTAGGGTCCTGATATTTGTATTTTTCTTTTATTTTGCATGTCCTTTAAACTGTGTATAATTTTGATTTCAAGCCTTTAAAAAAGGGATAAAATTGGAATAGGGGTGAAAATTTTTCCTTGACCGAATGGTATGAATGCAAGTAGCTAGAGGAAGAATTTTTTATAAAAATTTTCGTTAAACTGTATAATTCAATTTCGGAGGATATCCGTGGCAAGTAAAAAGAAAGCTCCTGCAAAGAAGCCAGTTGCAAAAAAAACACCAGCTAAGAAGGCGCCAGCTAAAAAAGTAGCTAAAAAGGCACCAGCTAAGAAGGTTGTTAAAAAAGCACCTGCAAAGAAAGTAGTAAAGAAAGCTCCTGCTAAAAAGGCACCAGCTAAGAAAGTAGCTCCTAAAAAAGCTGCTCCTAAGAAAGTTGTTAAGGTAGTTGCTCCTAAGCCAGTTAAGGTTAAGAGACCACTTATCGTAGCTCCAGTTAAGCCAGCTTTAGTAGTTCCTAAGAATGGTAAGACTTTTCAGTACACACAAAGTGAGTTGTTAGATACAATGACCGCTTTCTGTGGGTTCGAGAAGAGAAAAGTTACTAAGGAATTCTATGATAGCTTTAGCGCTATGATTCAGAATGCACTTAAGACTGGTTATAAGATTGTTCTTCCAGGTCTTGGAAAGCTTCAAGTTAAGAAGACTAAGCCAAGAATGGGGATTAATCCTAAGACTAAGGAAGCAATCAAGATTCCTGCAAAGAAGAAAGTTGCTTTCACTGTAGCAAAGGTACTTAAAGAAGCAGTTCTTTAATTCTTTGTTATAAAAGGGGAGAAGTCATTTGGCTTCTCCCCTATTTTTTCTGGCCTATTTTTTTATGTTTTTACCATCCTGACTATTGGAGCTTCTCAAATGAAATTATTCTCTTCTAAAAAATTATTAATATCATGCGCTCTAATGTCATTTTCATATAATTCAGTGATAGCGGAAGTAAGTTCTTTAGAACAGGATTTAGCGAGTCGTCACTTTGAGAAGAAGTCAAGTGAGTTAGTATCTGCTTATGGAACAGAAGATCAGGTGGTAGCTGACTTGATAAAGCTTCGATCTGTACAGTCTCCACCATATGTTAGTACGAGAGCTGTGAAGCTTTTGCTAGGATTTTCTAGTCGCGCTGATGTGCAAGCAGTATTAAGAGAAGACGTATCTAACGAAGCGACTCTGGGACTATGCTCTGTAATCTTATCTAGCTTGAGCGACATTCAAGATGAAGCATTTAGATTGGAGTTAGCAAGCTCTGCTTTATCAAGCGTTTCTTCTGTGAGAACTAAAGAAGCTCAAACCACAAGAAGTAATAGAATTAATGCCATCTTGGGCGGTTCTACTGATGCTAAAGTTAAGGCTTTGGTTAAGTAGTAGCAACTAATTAGTTTAATTGCTCACTCCGTAAACAAAATTCTGTAGGGGTAACCCTTGCGGTTACCCGCAGGATATATATGTTGATTTAGTATCACATTGACTAATTTCTCCTATAGACTATAGTCACAACTACATTTGAATATGGGAAGAAGATTATTTACTTTCTTGTTCGTGGTTAAATCACGTTCTTTTCTTAAGAATTTGATTTAAGTTAGAACATGAGAGTATCTTAGATGTTCTAAGGTTCATACTCTCTTCATGAGGTGATTTGAGTAAGGGGTTTTTTCATGTTGAAAAATAGACGACTGTTTATTCAGAGTGTTGCAGCCCTTGTGGTATCACCAAGTTTGTCTGCTATGGCTGGTGCGACGACAGATTCTGGACCTGGGGGTTCTCGTGTCCCGTCTCAGAATGCGTGTGAGGAATTTGTGGACAGGATTATTTCCTGGAAGCCGGGTGAATCCAAGAATGGAATCGGGGTAGTTGCTTCTGAGCCTTCCTCATTGATTGGGATCGTCCAGCAAATTCCAGAGCTGAATGTTCCTGAATCGCTGTGGCTCGGAGCAATCAATACTGAGCAGTTTTTCTCAGTGATTGTAGATTCTGCGAATTGGGATGGCGGTACCTATTGTGACTTTACTAAGCATCAAGTGCCCAGCGGGGCTGCTTTTTGTGAAGCAGTATGTCCTCTGGAACGCTCTAATGAAGTGCGAATTTCCGGAGCTAACCAGGACGGATATTCCATTGGAATATCGAGATTCTCTGCAGCCTTTGGACTTTATGCTCGAGGCGACGGTGATTTCGCTCTTGTGATGGAACAGGATGATCGATCCGCGAAATCGGGATCTGGGCCACTTCATGATCCTTATCAGAGCGAAAAGTTTCAACGAGCTCTGGTTCAGTTTTTGGGATCTGTTGTGAAAGTTCTTGGCGAAAAGACACTGCTCACAGCGGATGGTTATCGTGGCCCAGAAAATGAACGGCCTATTTACAAAGCCGGCACTTTACTGACCGCAGCGATGACTTACAATCAGCGTCGAAGCGATGCTCTTCAGCCGATGATGACATAGCCTTTAGGCAGTGAAAAGGAGAGCAACCTTGACGGATCAAGGTTGCTTATTTTATCTAAGATACTCATGTTTTTTTATTATTATATAAGTCTAAAAAAGCCTAAAAAGTCCCTAGAGAAAACCTCAAGGGATAATGATTTAATTTCCCTTCATCGCTCTTTGCAATTTCTTCAGTAAGGGCGTAGTGCTCTTAATACGTTCTCCGGCTTTCGCTAACCGTGTCTCATGGCTTGGTGGCTTTTTCTCCTTAGGCTTTCTCCCAAGGAGTTGTTCACGCAGACTTTTTGGACTTGGCGTACGTGTCACATTTGTTGCCCGTTTGACTGCATACAAGGTTGGAACGATTTCTTGTCTTATCTCAGTGTGAATAATCCGAATTATTTTCCCATTCACATCGGTGACGGGAATAGGAACTTCAATTACTCTCCACTCACGTCCAGTAGCCATAAAACCTCCTCATTTCCCTTATTAAAGACTTTTTAGGCCATACACATAAGAAGGAAACTTAAGTCTATGGTCTAGTGGTAGTGCCTAGTCTTTATCTATGGGGATATAATTAATTTTTGC
>JBILFC010000061.1:0-12840 GCA_044351785.1 Bdellovibrionota bacterium | reverse complement strand
TGTTCAATGGTCAGCAATTGCTCGGCATAAGGTTTACTAACGGTTAAAGCACCGACATTAGTTAATTTTAAATACACTTCAGTTAAATTAATGATTTCCTTACTACCATCTTCAAGCATTAATTCCTTACAACTATCCGATAAACCTAATAGGCCCCATGCATTAACTCCGTTCTCATGAATACAAATCCTTCCCTGGTATCCACGCCCTGCATTGTGAAGAATATGCATAACCTTTAAATTATCTAAACCTTTGTATGCAGGATCTAAATTTCTTAATGGTTCTATTAACGCGCTTAGCCAATCATTAGAAAGTAAAACGCTCTTCTTATTGTTCCTATTTTTCGCTTTAAGAACTTCTAATGAACCTCTGCTTAAGAATAACGCTCTCTCTAACTGATCGCGACTTGACATCCCTCCGTATAATCTATCAGCTAATTTTTTATGCCGAATGAATAAGAATTCAATTTTTGCATAACGAGCCTTATAAGTTTTAACTCTATACAATTTCTTAACTTCTAAGGGCTGTGCTAATTCATCTAAAATTGCCCCGAAAGGGACTAAAACGTCATCAGACTCTTCCAACTTTATGGTTTCACCTAGATAATCAAATCCATCTCGCACAATGTCAGTAGCGCTTAGATTACTACTACCCGAACTCTTTTCATATAGTGGTGAAATTAAAGTTAAAGGAATGCTTTCAGCATTAAAACTCATTGAAAGTCCTTTCACTACTTGCGCAAGCCCTCCCGCTATCGCATGAGGGCCCTCGGGACTGACAATTGATACATGATTTACTCCCAGAGTTCGAACTGCTCTTATAATAGCAGTAGCATTATTAGAAGAACGCTTAGAGAGCCTTCTTAGAGCTTCATGATAATACTCTAAAAGTTTTTTCCCCTTAACCTCTTCTCCAAAGATAACATCTGAATCGAGTGGGCTAGAATCCAACTTTTTCGCACACCACCTAGAGAAGGAATCAAAGGAGTTTAGATTAGGACTCTGCTCTCCCTTAGTCTTAATATTCCTTTTCAATTTTTGTTTTATAGGTGCAACTTGCGCCTTATATAATTCACCCACTTTAGTCAGCCAGATTTTATTCTCCTCGTACCTACCCTGTACATAAAAGGAAAAACTTAGTTCTCCTTTTTGCAAAGAATAAGCTGACTCTGGAAGATCAACATCCACCGAAAATGGTGAATCCATGGACTGGCGACTAATTCCTTCCACATCAATCCATTCGCCAGATTTTTTATCGTATAAATGAAAAAAGAATAGGCTTTCTCTAACTAGTAATTCACTAAGTCTTACGCTAACCCTAGCCAGCACCCCTGCTTCAGGATTGGTTTTAACTCCGATAAATTCGACACCATCTCTTTTCCAACTGGTACTATCATAAGAAGTCTCATCATCCTGAATTTCCAAATTAATAAATCCAGAAAGGGCGCCGTAAGGAAGTTTCCCTAACTCTTCTTTGCTTAAAGATGAAAAAAATACCATCTTTTTTGTTTTCAAAGATTTACTACTTTTCTTCTCTTTGCCAACTAATCTTACACGATTCCACTTTAAATCAGGAGCATGAATTTCAGTCGTTGTTTGGAAATTTTCTCCAGGTTGGGAATTTAGTACTATTATCTTAGAAATTTCGTCAGTGATTAACCCCATCATTTTAGAAAATTCGGGAGATGTGCCTTGATGATTTTTCTTAGCTAAAGTCTCAGATAGATAATGCAGGACATTAAATTTACTTATGGAGTTCGGAAGAATAGTTCCTTGGTAAGGGACTCTTCCATCGATATTACCTGATAAAATTATTTCCGTACCGGCATTAGTAAGGGTAGCCTTCAACTCGGCACAATTAAATCTACGCGCACCATCGGGGGTAGGGAAACTCAGAATTTCTCCCTCCTCTAATTTATTAAATGCCAACCGTATTTGAGACCGCATGTAAATCCCTAAATATTGAATAACTATTGCATAAACTATTAGATGAATAAAATAAAAATTTGATTCGCATTTCATTATCCGACAAACTTCATGTGTTTTTTGGTTTTTATAAGCTTCTTGTGCTTAAATATGCCTGATTTTATTAACTACTATTCTTTTAATTCACCTTGAACTCAGAACAACTAGAAACTCCAGAATTTAAGCCCGTACCAGAAGAAGCGCTTCTTAGGATAGAAGAAGAGAAAGACTCGCTTCAAAGAACCCTATTAAGTCTTACAAACTCAGAAACAGAGACTCGTGGTAACCTAAGAAGAAACTCAGACCTAGCAAGAGATTTGACTAGTCAGATTGTGGCGTCAAGAAGAGATAGCGAAAAACAAATGCTCGCAAATGATGAGGCGGTTTCTCATGCACTAAGCTCTAGGAATAAATCTTCTCTTGATGATCTTAAGAAGATTAAGGACAGGCCATATTTTGCGCGTATTGTACTAGAAGATAGATCGTTTGCTAAACCTAAAGAGATTGAATACAGAATCGGCAAGATTGCTTTCCCTGATGCAAATATCATTGACTGGAAAAATGCTCCACTTGCAAAACTCTATTATGAATATGATGAGGGCGAGGAATACCTTGAAGATATAAGAGACGTAGAAAGAGTTGGGACTCTCAAACGCCGGCATTCAGTTAAAATTAAAGATGGGCAACTTGAAGAGTTACAATATTCAGGTGCTACCTTCAGAATAAATAAAGAAGGGAAATGGGAAAGTGCTAGTAGAGTAAAAAGAACAGAAGGTCATAGCTTTGAACTTCCAACTATTCTTTCACTAATCACTAAAGAGCAATTTAGACTAATCACAGATGACTCAGACGCACCTGTTATTCTTGTGGGGATTGCAGGATCTGGGAAAACAATAGTTGCTCTTCATAGACTAAGCTGGCAACTTGAAAATAACCCAGGAGAGCAAGCACTAGTAGTAGCTCCTACTCCTCTTCTTAAAACTTATGTTGAAAATTCACTAAAAGACTTAAGTTCAGAAGCTATTAAAACCAGAACAATTCATGAGTTAGTTATAGAAATTTACAAATCTCGGTCTTTAGGCCTAGATTTATTGATACTAAATAAACAAAGTCATCCAAGACTTAGGCTCATAAAAAACTCTAAACAATTTTTAGAACTATTTCTTGATCACCCCTTAAATGTTCCTAATGAAACTTTTGCCTCCCTTGCTGTAAAGATCACACAGAATATTTTAAGCGAAATTGAAGACGACTTCCAAAAGACTCATTACAAAGAAGCTCTTCAGATCATGACGAGCAAATATAATTCAAAAGATTATGAACCTGAAGATCTACTATTAGACTTACTCTTTGACATAAAAAAGAATGGCAATATAAGTAATAGGCCAGATTTTCTCTACATTGATGAGTATCAAGATTTTTCAGCTTTAGAACTTTGCTTACTTGGATTTATTGTCAGGTCTGAGAGCGGCCTCACAGTTACTGGAGATCCGGTGCAAAAAACTTCTGAAGATGAGGTTGATACAGCCTTGGACTCATTATTCCTTTCTGAAGGAGATGAGTATAAGTTCTCGCAGTCTAGTGTAATCTCAATGACTATCGCTCATAGATCAACTGTAGAGATCATGAAATTAGCAGATCATATTTCTGGAGAGAATAGAACTGAAAGAGGTAGACATGGGAAACCACCTCTTCTAGTTTTAACAGACAACCATAATGATGGATTTAGAGAACTTAAAGAATGGCTTAAAAGAGTTAGTAAGAACTATCCCACAGATGCGGTATTAGTTTTAACTCATAACAGAGAAGAAGCTAAGCAAGTATTTTCCGGCCTTAAAACTACATTTGATCAGGGAGTTTACCTATTAACTGACGCTCCAAGAAATCTTCAAGGCCTAGTTCTTGTCGCTAGTATTGATCAATGTAAGGGTCTTGAATTCCCACATGTTGGTCTCTGGAGAGTGACAAGAGAAACATTTCCGCAAGCAAAAAGAGCTAGGAATCTTTTATATCTAGGAGCTACAAGAGCTGAGGAACACCTTGCAGTCTTTGCTGCGGGCGAACCTTCTCCCCTCTTACCTTCTATAGATTCTAAACTTATTAGAATATACGATCAGAGAAAATCCAGATGATCCATACAAAGTCTATCCAAGTAAAAACTAATGGTGAAGGACTTTATGAGATCACTGATAAGGCAAAGAATGTTCTTAGAGAATCAAAGATAGAAGAAGGCCTTTTAACTGTCTTTATTCAGCACACCAGCGCAAGTCTTACAATTCAAGAAAACGCTGATCCAAGTGCAAAGAGAGATTTAGAATATTTCTTAAAAAAATTAGTACCGCAAAATGACCCTGGCTTTACTCATACCTTTGAAGGCCCTGATGACATGCCTAGTCATATTAAATCAGCCCTTACGCAGACAAGTATTTCCATACCCGTTATAAACGGAGAAATGGCACTTGGAACATGGCAAGGAATTTATCTATGGGAACACAGGAGAATGGCGCATAACAGGAGACTAATTGTTCAGGTAATGGGGAACTAATAGAGAAGAATTAATAATTTTGTAGTTTCTGTTAATCTTTCCGCAGTTGGAGTACTCGTCCGCAAGGAAAGATTAACAGAAACTACAAAATTCCCCTCCTACTTACCTATCGCCATCCCGCCCATAGAAAAGCCTTCTCCAAGGTTACTCAACAACCACACCCCGTCCTTCTTTCTTAGATCAAGAACTTCTTTCTTCTTCTTACCTTCGTATTCGTGCGACACAGAAACTTTAGCAGTATCACCTTCAATAGTAGCATCACCGATAGTATATTTAGAATTTTTAATTCTTTCTTTTATCTGAACCTCTTTCTCAGCCATCTTCTCTTTAAGTTTAGCTAAAATCTGCTCCCCTGCTTGAGCTTTATCACCACTTAGATCTTTTAACTTCCCGGATAAAAGACCACTCATAGCCTCGGAGGGACTTTTTAAAATTTGCCTATAGTAGTCCTTAAGTTCGGATTCAGAACTTACCTTCATAAGCTCTTTAGAATTAGCAGGCATCTTTTCATACACCACACTCCAATCTACATAATCTACTAAAGGGGAAGGGTCACCCATAGTTTGAACTTTTTTGATTGCTTCTCTAACAACATCAGATGGACCCTGATCAGCGAATAAAATTCGAGAATTAAAAATCAAACTAAAAAATATAATTACCGCACAAACTACCTTTTTCATTATTTCACCCTGATTGCCAGATTCTTTATTCAATTTTAAGTTATAATGATAAGCACAGTTCTTACTACAAGTCTTTCCCTTTTCAGTCTTTTGACAATCAACACAAACCTTCTTATCTCCTTCACACATTACGCATGTAATATAATCCCTAGCTGGGTCACCACAATGAGGACAAAGTCCATAAGTCGCTGAAGGCGCTAAATTCTTATCTAAGGCCACTCTATCGTCGAAGACAAAACATTCTCCTTCCCACTCCCCTTCTGGAAACTGCTCCATATAAGTAAGAATCCCACCATCAAGTTGATATACATTATTGTATCCCAGTTCCTTCATCTCGATATAAGCTTTCTCACACCGAATTCCACCAGTACAATACATTAAAACTTTTTCTTCAGGATCAATACCTGAACTCTTTACCCACTCTGGAAACTCCCTAAATGTTCTTGTGGCAGGATCGATCGCACCTTTAAAACGACCAACCTCATACTCATAATCATTTCTAGTATCTATTAAATGAACTTTCTCGCCGGAGGTTAAAACTTTATGCCACTCCTCTGGACTAAGATGAGACTCATCATGCTCACCTGGTATATAATCAGGAAATCCACTTGTAACGATTTCTTCTCTTACTCTGACTGCGAATCTCTTAAATGGCTTCTTGTGGCTATAACTATATTTGTATCTCCAATCCCCACCTGGGAACTTACTCTCTAGATAATTAGTAAATTGCACTAATTTCCCCCTAGGGCTCGCCACAGTTCCATTGAGACCTTCGGTGGCTGTAATTATCAAACCCTTAATTAGGTGAGTCTCTGCTAACTCCTTAAGCTCAGAGGCAAGGAAATCCAATTCATTCTCACTAAGCTTAACGAACTTATAGAAGCTAACCACTTCATATTCTAAAATCTCATTATTCTCTGCCACAAATAAACTCCCTATAATTAAGTAGGTAAAGCAAACTAGTAAAATTTATGAAAACTGATATACACCGTAGAGAAAAAACTATCCAGTTTTAAGCACTATTTTAGTCGTAACTTTAATAAAAGATTAAACATACTAGATGCATACAGACCCATTACTACTAAGAGCCTTACTAGGTGAAGAGACTAAAGAGATGCCTGTCTGGCTAATGAGGCAGGCCGGGCGCTATCTCCCAGAGTACAGAGCACTAAAAGAAAAATATACTTTCAACCAACTCTCTGAAGATCCCAATTTAGCATTCGAAGTCACAGTGCAACCTTTAAAGCGCTTTTCAGAAATTGATGCTGCTATTTTATTTGCAGATATAATGAGTCCAAGTAAGGCTTTAGGATTTGAGTTTGAATTTACACCCGGCCCTCATCTTCAAAACCCCATTCGCACTCCAGAAGATGTAGACAAACTTGAGATCAGAAATATTGAAGAAACAAATGGCTATATTTTTGAAACATTAAGAATGTTAAAAGAGTTTCTAATCTCTGAAAGAAAAGATAGGCGCGCGCTTCTTGGCTTTGCTGCTAGTCCGTGGACCCTTGCTTGCTACCTAATTCACCAAGGTCAGTTTAAACAGCACCTTGGTACAAGCGTATTTAGAAGAGAACATCCCGAAGCTTTTGAAAATCTATTAGATAAAATTTGCACTATAACATTAGACTATCTAAAGCTTTCTCATAGGGCAGGAGCAGATGCGGTTCAGATATTTGATACTTGGGCCTCTATTATTCCTACTTCCGAGTACGAAGGAACATCAGGTAAGTGGATTAAAAGAATTGTAAATTCACTAAAAGAATATAACATACCCGTGATTGTGTACGCACAGGCTGATCTTAATATTTTAAAATCTCTTGCATCATACACACCCACTGCCCTTAGCGTAGATTGGCGTTTACCCCTTAGTGAGATTAGAAAAGAACTTGGGAATGCAATAGTTCTTCAAGGCAATATGGATCCTAGTTACTTATGGGAAAAGCCTGAGACTATTAAGTCCGCGGTAAAATCTCTTTATAAATACAGGACTAAGAACATTGCCAACCTAGGTCATGGTCTTCTACCAGGTACTCCAATAGATGGAGTTAAGGCCTACTTAGAGGCTGTAAAATCTTTGTAAATGGATACTCAGCATCCATATATCATTTTAGGCGCTGGAATAAGTGGTTTATCCCTAGGATGGGTCTTAAAATCTTTAAGCGTACCTTTCTTAATTATTGAAAAATCGAACTCTTGTGGTGGAGTAATAAAGGGACTCGCTGAAAATAACCACACTCTAGATCTTGGACCGCAAACTTTCATGTTAGAGCCTGAGCTAAAAGCCCTTCTCAGGCATTTAAATTTATTAGATCAGATAGAACTTCCTGAATCCACCGCAAATAGTAAATTTATCGCAAGCTTAAAAAATAATTATTTTAAAGAGATTACGAAAAATCCTCTAAGTGTTTTTCAAAATGGAGTTATTAAAATTTCTGACCTCCCCTACCTACTTAAAGACTTATTATTAAAAGGGCATAGACAGACAGTTGATGATATTTCATTAGAAGACCTTTCAGCTAGTATTCTCGGGCCCCATATTACTGAAGAAGTTCTTTCGCCCGCGATGATTGGGATCTGGGCATCAAGACTTTCTAATCTCAGTACCGCCTCAATCTTTCCCCATCTACTCGAAGCCTATAAAGACAATAGTTCTCTTATAAGAACCTTAATTAATAATAAGAAAAAAAAGCTTCAACTTCAAGGGAAAGCAAGTCTTGCATCACTTAAAGGAGGGCTAAGCACTTTAATTAACACTCTTAGAGTGTCCATCGGCGAAGAGAATATTATTACAGGTGTAGAAATAAAGAAGATAGAATTTAGCTCTAATAGAATATTTTTTAAGTTTGACTCTAAAGAACAAGAACTAACTTTTTCAAAACTTATCTCAAGCATACCAGCTTACGAACTGGCAAACCTACTTTCAGTTACTGATTTAAATTCAGAAGATAAGTTAACCTTCTCTAAACTTTTAAGTTCAATATCCTATAGCCCCATAGGCATTTTACATTCTAAGATTAAGAACTCAGACTATCCGAATAAAAAACATGGATTTGGATTCCTTGTTCCCCCAGATCATAGTGAATCTGTAATAGGAACAATTTTTACTAGTGAGATGTTCCCAGATCGAATCGAGACAGACTATACCCTCTTAACTTCTTTTATTGGCGGATCTGTTTATCCGGAGAAATCAGATCTAAGAGAAGATAAGAATGTTAAACTTGCCCTGGATGAACTCGGGAAGATATTAAACTTATCCTCCACACCAGAACTAATTAAAGCCACCTACTGGCCCCATGCAATACCCCAGAACAGGCCTTATCACAAAAAACTAATCACTGAATTACTTCAGATAGAAAACACCCACCCCATAGTATTACATGGGAACTATCTAGATGGAACTTCCATCCCGCATCAGGTGAAAAGATCTTTTGAGGTGGGAGGAAGGCTGGCCCTGTAATAGATATTAATCTCCAAACTTAATATTACCAGTATTTATATCCGCAAGCCACAAGTCGGCGCGATGTTCAATTTCTCTAATGACTGACATTGCCTCCTCCCAGTTATCTCCAAATTCTATTTGTTTATCTTTAAACCAAACATCATCTCGATTAAGATGTTCAGGCAGATAATCTAAATATGCTCCTCCGAAATCAAGCATACAGGGAACATGAACAATACTCATCTCTAGAATTAACAAATTATCATCCCAAGTTCTTATCCGTGGTAACGCCAATCGCTGAATAAAATCAATACCTCTCTCTTTCAATCTTATATAGACATTTCTTTCTCTTTCATAACCTTGCTTCAAACTATAAACTTTTATGGCAGTATTTCGTTGAGTTTGGTATACTATGCCTTGGGTACCGTGACCCAATTCTGTAGTGATTACAGTGTTACTAGAAATGCAGTATTTTACTGCATTTTCATATAAGGCATTTTTATCGTATAGGTGAGACATGAATTATCAAACTGTTTATTCACCAAATATCCTAATCTACCTTAAAGTAGAAAACAAAGAAATTCGTCTTGCCGATGTTTTATGCGAAACTGCACGGCTATATAGTAAAGATTTTGAAGATATTCTGCCTGGCACTCCAGCTGACTTGGTTTTTTCTATCGACAATAAAGAATCTAAAAAATCTATCATTCTTAGCGAAGGACTAAATAAAAATATGAATTTATTCTCTTTTGCAGAAGTTAGATCTTAAATCATGCACTTAGGTAAAATTCGTACCCTCAATATTTACCATGCATCAAATAGAATTCAGAACACACTTTAATCTCCAACTTAAAGAGATAGACGGAATTGTCTTTGATAAAGATGGAATTTTAATAGACTCTGAACCTCATCTCATTGGCAATTTATTTGAAGGGCTGAGGGAGTATTTAAAACTAGACTTTTTACCAGATTCTCTAGTCACCGAAGTAAGAAAAACCTTCGGACAAACTCATTTAAAAGTAGTTAGAGATTTTTATTCTATTTTGAATTCTAATGGATATTCTATAAAAGAAAGTATTGATGAATGGCCAGACCATTATACCAATATCTGCACTCAGAATTGGCAAAAGCTTTCTAAGTCAGGAATCATAGAAAAGAAACCCGGTGTTGACCAACTATTCTCTAAAATCAGAGAGTTTAGAATTCCAACAGCTATGTATACAGGTACCGTGAGACCCATGGCAGAGGTTGATATTGAATATACTCTAAAAGCTAAAGACTTATTCAAAGATCCCTTTCTTATAACATCAGATGATGCACGAATAACATACGTAGAAAAAAGTGAACCTGACGGCTGGCATTTAATGGGCAAGGAACTTGAGCAAATAAATAATAGCCAAACTAAAAATATGATAGCATTTGAAGATAGAGCTTCTGGAGCACTTGGAGCACTCAAAACAGACTTTAAATATGTTATAATTGTACCAGATAAAAATGACGCACCTGAAGGTTTTGACCCGTCTAACTTTTCAAGCTATTGGGACAAAAATAACCTTATACAGAACCACCTTCAATCTACTCCAAGGGACATTGAACGGATGATATTTCTTAATTCACTTGAATCGATAACATACTAAAAAATTGGTGCATTTTATTCAGAGATGATAATATCTGCCACCATGAATACTACAAAAAAACTAGAGTCTTCGATCCCCGACCTTAAGGTCCTTTCCAGATACATTGATCGCATTGCATATGCTAGCGACGCAAGTTTCTATCACCTAATACCTGAATTGATTGTTCAGCCAGAACGAGTTGATCAGATTGTAAGTCTCTTAAAATTCTGTAAACAAAATAGCTTGCATTTAACATTTAGAGCTGCGGGGACAAGCCTATCAGGTCAAGCTGTGACTGATGGCATTCTTGTTGATCTTTCAAAAAGTTGGAAAAAGTTTGAAATCTTAAACAATGCTAGTCAGATCCGTTTAGAACCCGGCATCATAGGGCAACAAGCTAATAATTTATTAAAGAAACATGGCAAGAAAATAGGTCCAGATCCAGCTTCTATAGGAGCTTGCATGCTGGGCGGGATAATCGCCAATAATGCGAGTGGAATGTGCTGCGGAGTTTCTCAGAACTCATATCATACTCTTAAAGACATTAAATTCATTCTTCCAAGTGGAAATGTCTTCGATACGAGTTGCAAATCTGCACAAGAAGACTTTGATAAACTAGAGCCAGACATTTCTCAAGGCCTGTTAGATCTAAGAAAAAAGATTGTTAACAATCCTCAACTAAGTGATCTCATACGACATAAATACCAGATTAAAAATACTACTGGCTATTCCATAAATGCATTTCTTGATTACGAATCTAGTCTAGATATCATGGCCCATCTTCTAGTGGGATCAGAAGGTACATTAGGATTTATTTCAGAAGTTACACTAAACACAATTGATGATCCAAAATATAAGTATACTGGACTTCTCCTATTTCCTAATTTAGAAGAAGCTGGGAAAGCCATTACTCCACTATCTGAGGCACAAGCAATTGAGATAATGGACTATCCATCTTTAAAAGCAATTAAAGATTATCCTGGTATCCCAGAAGATATAAAAAATGCTCCTGAGAACTCTGCTTGTCTGTTAGTAGAATATCAATATGACTCCCAAGATAGCCTCCCCTTATTAAAGGAACAACTCAATGAAATACTTAAAACTTTATCATTAATAGCCGAGGCTGATTTTACCACTGATCCCAAAAAACAACTTGCATATTGGAAAATTAGAAAAGGACTATTCCCAGCAGTTGGAGCCACAAAACCACTTGGAGCAAGTGTTATTATAGAAGATGTAGCAGTTCCCGTAAAAGATCTGCCAGCTGCGATATGTGATCTACAACTTTTATACAAAAAATATGATTACAATAATGCCATTACATTCGGCCATGCTAAAGATGGCAATCTACATTTTGTAATTACTCCAGTATTTTCTTCTGAAGCTGAGACCACTCGGTATGGTAACTTCATGAATGACTTAGTTAACCTTATTACAGAAAAGTACAAAGGTTCTCTAAAGGCTGAGCACGGTACTGGTAGGAACATCGCTCCTTTTATTGAGAAAGAATGGGGCAAAGAAGCTTTCCTTATAATGAAGGAGCTAAAAACCTTAATAGACCCACAGAACATTTTTAATCCTGGAGTCATAATTAATGATAATCCTGATTGCCATTTAAAAAATATCAAGGAACTTCCTATTGTAGAAGAGGAAGTTGATAAATGTATAGAATGCGGATTTTGTGAGCCTAAGTGTCCCAGTCGGAATCTTACACTAAGCCCAAGGCAAAGAATAGTTGTAAGAAGAGACATGGCTAGGCAAAAAAAGAAAAACAATAAGCTATATCAAGAACTAAAGAAAGATTATAAATATGACGGCTTAGAGACATGTGCCGCTGATAGCTTATGTGAGTTAGCATGCCCAGTTCATATTGATACTGGAGCCCTGGTAAAAAGACTAAGAAATGAATCTATTTCCCATACTGGAAATGTAGTTGCTAATTTTCTAGCTAAAAATTTCTCTCTTACAGAGAATTTAATCCGCTTATCTCTTACTTTAGGACATACCGCAGAAAAAATACTTGGAAAGTATACAATTCGAGAAATTTCTAAACAATTTGGCCTATCACAGTGGATTGCCCCTATGCCACGAGCTCGCTGGAGTAAAACTAAAACCATCTTGACTGTGCCAAATTTCATATACCTACCTTCTTGTATCTCAAGAACTATGAAGTATCCAGAGAGTGAATTCAATATAATTAGCTCACTAATTGAAGTTTCTAAAAAAGCTAATATACTTCTACAAATTCCTGAACAAGTTGAAAGCACTTGTTGCGGAACTCCTTTTTCATCCAAGGGGTATAAAGAAGCCAATGCTATTATTCTTAATGATACTATTGAGAAGTGTTGGGAATGGTCTAAACATGGAACCCTAACCATTATTTGCGACACCTCACCCTGTTCTTACTCACTTAAAAATTGTAGCAAATATTTAAACAAAGATAATCTAAAAAAATGGCAAAACATGCAGTTCCTAGATATTATAGAATATACTCATGACCATCTTCTACCTAAGTTAAATGTTTCAGTACTAGATAAAACAACTTTAATTCATCCCGTTTGTTCTGTTGAAAAAATGGGCCTAACTGAAA
>JBILFC010000060.1:0-12861 GCA_044351785.1 Bdellovibrionota bacterium | reverse complement strand
GTTCTATTTTGGTTTTGTAGTTTACCATGAGATGAGAAATCCTCCTGTTGGTGCTAGAGAAATCAACGTTGAAGGATTTAGTTGGGGATGGAATTTTCAATATGAAAACGGCAAAAAAACAAGTGGTGAGCTTGTTGTTCCAGTTAATGAACCTGTTAAATTAATCATGACGTCTAAGGACGTAATCCACAGCTTCTTTATTCCAGCGATGAGAGTAAAAGAAGATGTTTACAATGGGAACTACTCCTTTTTATGGTTCAACCCTAATAAAGAAGGCGAATATCATATTTTCTGTACTGAATATTGCGGAACAAGTCACTCTCAGATGATAGGTACCTTAAAAGTTGTATCCAAAGAGAAATTTGAAGATTATATCAACGATAGGACTGCTGAAGACGCTCCTAAGTTACCCCCAGCAGAATTAGGCAAGAAATTATTCGTTCAAAAAGCTTGCGCTACTTGTCATAGCTTAGATGGTAGCAAACTTGTTGGACCAAGCTTTAAAGGCATATTCTCCTCTACTCCCCATGAGTTTATGGACGGTACGAGTCAAGTTGTAGATGAAAACTACATAAGAGAATCTATTATGTATCCGCAAAAGAAAGTTGTTAAAGGCTATCCACCTGTAATGCCTGCTTTTGAAGGTCAATTAACAGATGAAGAGTTGGCAGGACTAATTGCTTACATGAAAACACTATAAATTATTTTTAAATATCAATTATTATGGCTCATCACGAAAGTAACGCTGGATCAGATTTAAATTATCTAAACTGGGAAAAGGGCTTCATGTCCTGGTGGATGTCTATAGATCATAAGCGAATAGGTCTTATGTATCTTGGAACGATGATCTTCTTTTTCTGTATAGGTGGGTTGTTGGCCTTAGCAGTAAGAACAGAACTTATAGCTGCCGGTCCTACTATCATGGATGCCAATACATACAACATGGCATTTACGCTCCATGGTGTAATAATGATTTTCTTATTTATAGTACCGGGAGTACCGGCAACCTTAGGTAACTTCCTTCTTCCTTTAATGTTAGGGGCTAAGGATGTTGCCTTCCCTAGGCTAAACAGATTAAGCTACTGGGTTTATGTTCTTGGTGCACTTTGCGCCTTTGTTGCTATATATTTTAAGTTAGACACAGGATGGACATTTTATAGTCCATACAGTACTAAGAATGCTCCTGCTGTTATGGCTGCAACAACTGCTGCATTTATTCTTGGTTTCGCATCAATTTTAACAGGGCTTAACTTCCTAGTTACTATTCACAAAATGAGAGCACCTGGCCTTACATGGGACAGATTACCACTTTTTGTCTGGGCAACATACGCAACTGCTCTTTTACAGGTTATTGCAACTCCAATTATCGGAATAACTTTATTACTATTGTTCCTAGAGAATGCATTTGGTATTGGAGTATTTAGACCTGATGTAGGTGGTGATCCAGTGTTATTTCAACACCTTTTTTGGTTTTATTCACACCCCGTTGTATACATCATGATTCTTCCTGCGATGGGGATCGTTTCTGAAATCGTACCTGTATTTTCCAGAAAGCCAATCTTCGGTTATACAGCTATCGTATGGGCAAGCGTTGGAATTGCTGCCATTTCATTCCTCGTCTGGGGTCACCATATGTTTGTGGCAGGAATGAGCGATGTTGTTAGATATATCTTCTCATTCATTACATTTTTCGTAGCTGTTCCTACTGCTGTTAAAGTATTTAACTGGGTAGCTACCATGCATAAGGGTTCAGTTTCTTGGGACTCTCCTATGCTCTACTCAATGGCGTTTGTTTTCCTATTTTTAATAGCTGGTACTACAGGTATTCACCTAGCTACCCTTGCCACTGATGCTCATTATCACGATACATATTTCGTAGTAGCCCACTTCCATTACACCATTCAAGGAGGAGCGGTTATTGGTTTATTTGCTGGTCTTCACTTCTGGTTCCCTAAGATGTTCGGAAGAATGTACAATGAAAAAGTAGCAAAATGGGCATG
Source organism: Bdellovibrionota bacterium (assembly GCA_044351785.1). Classification (GTDB taxonomy): domain Bacteria; phylum Bdellovibrionota_C; class UBA2361; order SZUA-149; family DAOLCO01; genus JAIYCX01. Next base: position 10,861 of record JBILFC010000060.1, on the reverse strand, counting down.
GTTATTCTTATTTATAGGATTTAATGGAACTTTTATTCCGCAGTTCATACTTGGAATGCAGGGAATGCCAAGAAGATATTATGACTATCCAGCAGAATTCCAGTCACTACATTCTATTTCGACCATATTCTCATATTTAAATGGACTTGGTTATATGCTTGTTTTAGGAAACCTATTCCATGGAATATTCTGGGGTGAAAAGGCTACATCTAATCCTTATGATTCACTAGGACTAGAATGGCAAACTCCATCCCCTCCTCAACATGATAACTTTGATACAATTCCAGTTGTCACAGATTGGAGTTATGGGTACGGAGCTCCTAGTGATGGATCTCACTAATAAATATTATTAAACAAGGATTTGGGCATTTATACTTATGAGTCATTCTGAAACACTTCCTCCAGGTCATTATCATCACCTAGAACCTGAACAGGCTTATGTTAGTGCAAAGCTTGCAATGTGGTTATTTCTTGCAACAGAAATCCACCTCTTCGGTGGAGCATTCTGTGCATTTGCTTTCTTTAGATGGCGTTACTTAGACATGTTTAATCATTATGCTTCTCAGCTTAATGTAACCCTAGGAGCTATCAACACTTTAGTACTATTAACTAGCTCTTGGACGATGGTATTAGCCGTTGATGCTGCTCAAAAGGGTAATAATAAAGCATGTGGGAATAGATGTATAATTACCATACTTTTAGCTTTTGTATTCTTTGGTATTAAGTACGTAGAATGGACTACTAAATTTGCTCATGGCATATCCCCTTCTACTCATATCTTCTGGGGATTATATTTCACCATGACAGGGATACATGCATTTCACGTTCTAGTTGGTATTGGATTAATTGCCTGGCTTTGGGCTTTATCTAAGAAAAATAGATTCTCTACGACATATTATACGCCAGTAGAAGTTATAGGATTATATTGGCACTTAGTGGACGTTATCTGGATCTTCCTCTTCCCGCTTCTTTATTTATTAGCAGGAACAGGTGCAGGAGCTCATTAATCTTTTTGAGATAGGAATAAATTTATGGCACATGCAGAAACTTGGAAAAGATTAGGAAAAGGCGATTTACCGACAGAAGATCCAGCAGTTGGACTTGGTCACATGGTACCCGTTTCTACTTACAACTGGGTATTCGGTTCACTTGTAATACTGACTATTATCACTGTATGGGCAGCGTCTTTAGAAGTCGGACATACTGCTCACTTAATGATTGCAATGTTTATTGCAATCATTAAAGCTTCACTTGTTTATTGCTTCTTTATGCACCTTCTTTATGAAAAGAAGATTATATGGATTATTGTAACTTACCCATTCTTTATACTTGCTCTAATGATACTTGGTACCACTGGAGATGCTTCAGTTAAACGTGAAGTTGTGCCATCTAATACCAAGATCACATATGAGGAAGGAAAAGCATTTGGGGTTAATGATGAATTCTTAGTCCCTGCTCCTAAAACTGAAGAAGCTCATCACTAGATATCATGAAAGTAGTAAAATATTTTATCTTACTACTTTCATCACTCTGTTTGAATTTATTTTCAGCACCTGTACAAGCTAAAGATCTAAAAAATCTCGGCCAAGCTCCGCTATTTTCTGGAATTGATCAGGACGGTAACCAAGTTACCTCTGCATCAAGCCTAGGGAAAATCACTCTAGTTAACTTCTTCTTTACCAGTTGCGAAGGCCCCTGTCCCATCTTAATGGAGAAAGTAAAATTAATACTAGATAAGAGTAAATCCTGTCGAACATTAAACACTGTTTCAATCTCAGTTGATCCTGAAACAGATACTCCTGAAAAGTTAAAAGCATACGCTGAGAAAAGAGCATTTAACTCAGACAATTGGAAACTCCTTCACATAGAGAAAGATAAAGTCATAGACCTTATAAATAATGGTTTCCATCTAGGTCAGGGTGATTCTATCGCTACTCACACTACAAGACTGGTTGTTATAGATAAGTATAGTAGCATTAGAGCGATGGTCGGCGGTACCGATGAAGACGCAGTAGACCGAATAAGTTCAGTTATTCTTGAACTTTGTAAATAAAATTTAGCTAAATCGGCAATAACTTCATATTTTCTACGATAATACTATTGTCTAGGACAGACTCAATTAAATCAATTTGAGCTAGTTCTAATTTAATACTATTTCACGGAGATAATAAAATGAGAGTTTCAAATCAATCACAAGCATCTAATGCTAGATTCGCCCCCAACAATACTAAACCCCTATCCTTAGACACTAAACAAGATGCAGTAAGGTCTACTAGCTCAAAGTCACCTAAACAATCTTCTTTTAATCTAAATAGTTTGAAAGGTGGAGATTTTATCAAATCACTCCAATCTACTCTAAAAACAAATGGCCAAAACCAAGTTCATGAAGAAGCACTGCAGGCAGGAGTTGTAAGGTCAATCCTAGATCAGGCCTTTCCAGAAGCAGGAAAAGCATTTTCTACAAAACTTGATGCACTCTCAGCATCAGGAATGCCTCTTGAAGACAGCGTCAAGGCTTCTTTAAAATCATTAGTGGGAGAAGGTTTGCTAAATGAGGCAGATGCAAATTTAATAAACGGTGTATCCTTTAGAGCAAGTCAACTTGATTCAAATCTAGATAGTTTATATGACGACAAGGGAGGTAAAGGAGATACGACAATTGCTGTCGATACCATAGAAAATGCTCTCATGAAGGCAAGTGAAGTAATCAGCTCTATGCAAGAGCAAAAGCTCTCCATGTCACCTAGAGAGCTATCAGCACCCTCTAATAGTATATCTACCAATAATGCACTAGATACTTCAGGTGGAGCATCAAGTTCTGGTTCTAAACCTAGCTCAGTAGGTTCTAGCTCTACTGGATCAAGAAATGGTTTCCTTTGGAAACCCGTTTCAGATAGCAATGGTAAATTAGTTGTACTTTTACCCTCTAGTTTAGCAGGAAAAGTAGAAACGACTGAAGTTTACGCAGATTTACCATCGAATGGAGGAACACCTCTAGACAAAGGGAGATTCACCAGCAATGCAAACGGAAATAGAGACCATTTTAGGTTCTCTAAACCTGGTGACTCATACCCCGATGGAGCATGGGTTGTAGCTACATTAAAAGATGGGAGCCAAGTAACATTTCAAATAAAAGATAGCTCCCAGAGAAATACATAGTGATTATAGCTAGATAACAACCCGCCAAGTATAAAAATCTTGGTGGGGATCTAATCTAATATTTAACACAATTTGACCTTTAGGCTTTACTTTTAAGGCCAATTTCTCTATATAACCCTAAAATTTAATTGATAATCAAAGAATATCTTAAAACATGGCTACACATAAATCCGCTGTCAAAAGACATAAACAAAGTCTAAAAAGAAACGAAAGAAACAGAACTACTAAATCTACTCTTAAGACTTCTGTAAAGAAGACTCTTGAATTGTTATCAAAGGGTGATGTTGCAGCAGCTGATGCTCAAGCTAAAGCTACTAACAGACTATTTGATAAAGCTGCTGTTCACGGTATCCTTCATAAGAAGACTGCTGCAAGATCAGTTTCTAGATTATACCAGAGGATTAGCCAAGCTAAGCAAGTATCCGCTTAATTTAATAGCTTACTTGAACTTCTTTAGAACCTGCCCTTGAGGCAGGTTTTTTATTTTCTGACTTTGAGTGCAATCGAGAGCTCTTTTTTACGATATTGTAATTAGAGACTTAATAACATTCAAATCGGAATAATTATGAATATACCTCTTATATCGCAACAAATTAAAATACCCAGTATAAGCTCAACAGATTTTAATCCTTCATTTAATAACAATATCGTAGCACATGGTAGATCTGGCATCCTACCTAGCATACCACTTCAGAATGCTTACACTACTATAGATCAGGCTGTTCTTAGTAACTTAAATATTGGCTTAATGAATGGGAATAATTTATTTATCTCTCCTAATGTAGGCTCTAATGATATAAAAATTACTCAACCCGTATTTCTATCGAAAGACGAATTAAGTAAAATCTCCTTTGATAAAATTTTAGATCAACCACTATCAATGAACTCCTTATTTTCGGAAGAAATGAGAGATCTTGTAAAAAACCTTGTGGAAATTCAAAAATCTAAAGCCCAGGCTTTGCAACATTCATACATAGACCAACCTTCAGAAATTGGGGCCATTAAAAACATTCTAGAAGGCTCAAATCCAACAGTGAACATGCAGTTAGAAAATTCTAGCCCACTTGTACCCGCACTTAATCACTTACTGAGTAGCAATCAACTTGATGGAATAAACAAAGAAAATTCGAGTGAGAGGAAAAGTGCTAATAGGCAAAAACCTACTTGGGATGAACAACCAGATGTACCTTATTCAAATAAAAGTAAAAAAGAACCTGCAAGTTTACTGAAGCTAGCACTTTCTAAAATGGGCCATGGCTTAGAAAAATTATCGACTCTCTTACAAGAACTAGCTAACAGATAAGAGGTAGCAAAACTTTCTCTGCGGCATCTAAAGAAGAATTATCCTCTCCTAGGACAGTAATATGCCCTACTTTTCTCCTTCCGCTAATTTCGCTCTTAGCGTACCAATGATAATTAAGATTTGGATATTTTAGTAACTCTATTTCATTACCTTTTGTACCCAATAAATTAAGCATTAAAGAAGGCTTTATTAATTCTGTAGATCCTAATGGCAACCCACAAATAGCTCTTATATGATTCTCAAACTGAGAAGTATAGGCACCCTCAATCGACCAATGCCCTGAATTATGCACTCTAGGTGCATATTCATTAAACATTAGGTAGTCTCCTACCTGAAAAAACTCGACACTCAACACTCCTACATAATCAAGGGCTTCCAGTAATAGCCTCACATAACCACTAGCCTGACTAAAAGCACTTGAATCGTTTGGGATAGTCCCTACCCTAGTCTTAATTAAGATTCCTTGACTATGTGTATTCTCGCACGGATTATAAAACTGTATATTTCCAAGTCTATCCCTTACCCCGATTAGAGAGAATTCTTTATCAAACTTTATTTTCTCTTCTAAAATTAAAGGGCAATTTGTTATGTCAGCAAGAATACTTTCAAAATGGGAATAAGAATCCACACTCCATTGTCCCTTCCCATCGTATCCTGATGAATTTGTTTTTATAATTCCAGGAAAATTAAAATTACTACTTTTAGAAAGTAAGTCCTTCGGCTCATCAGCATATATAAAATTGGGAACTGGTATTCCAATATCCCTAGCAAAAGACTTTTCCCTTACTCTCTCCCTCGTAGTACTTAAAGCCTTTACACCGGGATAAAGAGGGATATTAGACTTAGATAAAGCTTCAACAAGTTCTAATGGTATGTTCTCAAATTCATAAGTAATTGCCTCACAGTTAGATAAAAACGAACTGATTTTATCTAACTCTAAATACTCTGTAACAAGTAAGTTACTAAGTCCCTTACTAGGGCAATCCAACTTATCATTAACTATATACGGCTCAATCCCTAAGGAGTGACAACTAAGGGCCATCATCCTTGCAAGTTGACCACCACCAAGAATACCAACTTTCATACTATACCCTAGGGTCTCTTGACTCACTAACAGCTTTTGTTTGTTTGTCTTTAAATTTTCTTACTTGATCTCTATATTCCGGAAACTTAATTCCTAAAATCTCACCCGCCAATAATCCCGCATTCACTGCTCCCGCCTTACCAATTGCTACTGTTGCAACAGGAACTCCTCCAGGCATCTGAACTATTGATAGAAGTGAATCCATACCTTGTAGAGCCTTTGATTCTACAGGTACGCCTATTACTGGAAGAACTGTTTTCGAAGCGGTCATACCAGGAAGATGAGCTGCACCCCCTGCCCCAGCGATAATAACTTCTAATCCCCTAGCCTCGGCAGTGCTAGCGTATTCAAACATCCAATCAGGTGTTCTATGAGCGCTAACGACATTCACTTCATAAGGGATAGAGAGACTACTTAAAATTTCAGCACTATGGCTCATAGTTTCCCAATCACTCTTAGAGCCCATGATAATTCCAACTAAGGGTTTCACTAATTTAACTCCCAATAAATTTTTAACTTACTAAGTCTTATACCTTAACTATTAGACAAATTTCCAGAATTTTAATCAATTTTCTAGTTAAAAGTCTCTATTTGACTTCTGAGGTCGGTCCATACTTCTAGATAATGAAGAAGATGCTCCTTTCCAAGTGCAACTTGATTCTTTAGTAACACTTCAACTCTTTCTTGTTCCAACTTATACTCCTCTGGCGTAAAATAGCCTGAAAAATAAGCCATTCTAAGCCAAACTAGATAAGTAGTAACAGCATCACATTCATTGTAATCTACTATTTCTTTAATCTTACCTTGATCCCACATTACTCTTACTTGATTTCCATCAACATCTAATTTCCCTGGAATACCACATGAAACTGCCAATTCATGCAGAGATGGATTACCCTTCCCCCAAGTACCAATCTGAGTACGGATATCAATATGAGCCTCGCTACTTTTAGAAAAGTAATCATAGCCTTCCCAAGGCTTATTAGGCCTTTTGGCAAATTCTGGCGAAGTCACTCCAGTACAAAGTGCTCGCTGAAGAATGATTGGCAAATCTGCTTCATGAGAATTAAAGCCTACTAGTTGTGGTTGCTTTTTCCCAATTCCGTTTAAAAATCTCTCAATCAACTTACCTTCTTCCAAGGCCTTTCCATCTCCAGGAAGGGCGTGAAGATCAAGGTGAATATCCCCATTCTTCTTAACCTCTCTTGAAAGAATAGCTACAGACACGATCCTTGAGAGTATAAGCTTTAAAAACGGCTCAGGATTCTTTTCATCAGCCCCACCTGCCTTCCACATATGCTCTAAAACTTCCCTATCTGTAGAGTCTTTAGGGAGCTTATAGACTAGACGGCCCCTAGATATATCTGGAATCCATTCACAATCAAATGCCCATAAAAGGTCTGGTAGTGATTTAAGCATGTACTTTCCTTTAGTTGAAAATTTCCATACAATAAACTACTAAAATTACTAGAATTAGACAAATAACATATTTAATTAAAAATTATGTCCAATGAAAATAATGATGAACTAGTAGGCTTAGAAACGCAGTACTTCAGATCTGCCTCCGTTATTAGCCAATTAAATATCTCGGAACAAATTAAAGATAAAGATGACGTTGGCTTCGGCGAACAAGTCCTGAAAAGATCTAAGCGACGAATGATTAATAGAAACGGTACCTTTAATGTTAGAAAAAGAGGCTATAGTTTATTCAGGTCGAAAAGCCTTTATCATAAAGCACTAGCCCTTTCTTGGCCCTCCTTTTTCCTTGCTATTAGTGTTACATACTTACTAATTAATTTATCATTTGCGTTCATCTATATGCTCTTACCGCTAGATGCATTTAATGGAATGCCGGATGGTAACTTCCTAGATAAATTTTATAACTCATTCTTTTTTAGTGTCCAAACACTGGCTACAATTGGTTATGGGTTTATCAGTCCTAGATCAATCACTGCAAACATAATAGTTACTGCCGAAAGTATAATCGCAGTCTTTATTTATGCTTTATGTTCAGGTCTCGTATTTGCTAGGTACTCTAGACCTACAGCGAAAATTCTATACTCTCATAAAGCCTTAATAGCTCCTTATAAAGATACTACTGCTTTCATGTTTAGAGTTATTAACGAGCGACAGAATCAAATTCTAAACTTAGAAGCAAAAGTAATGTTAAGCCTCAATGAATATGAAAATGGCATTAGAAAAAGAAAATTTTATGAACTGCCTTTAGAAAGAACGAGAGTATTATTTTTCCCATTAAATTGGACCATTGTGCATGCTATTGATAAAGAAAGTCCCCTATATGGTAAATCAGAACATGCCCTACATGAAGGAGATGCTGAGTTTCTAATACTATTAACAGGGCTAGATGATGGATTTTCTCAGGTAGTTACATCCTACAATTCATATAAACCCCAGGAGATAGTCTGGGGTGCTAAGTTCTCCGACTTACTTGAGGAAGAAAATGGCATCGTTCATGTAGATTTAAATAAAATACATGATTACCAACCTGCTGTTTTGCCAAGAGACACACTTACCTGATACAATACTTAAGAATAATAACCTTATAGGATGTCTATGAAAAATTCACTTTTAAAACTTGTTATACTTGCTTCTGTCTCATTACTTGCACTAAGTGCATGCTCAATGAAATGCCCATTCTCTGGCGATGAAAAGGCTACATGCGGTAATTGCGACGAAAGCCAATGTAAAGAAGGAAAATGCCCATGTGGTGCAGAATGTAGCCATAAGAAAGAAGGTACAGCAGAGAAAAAATCTTGCCACTAAGATTTTTCTCTAAATAAAAAAGGGAGGACATTGTCCTCCCTTTTTTATTGCATAAAGCCCGCTATTAATGAGCAACTACTCCAGGATTATCTTCACCTGAAGAAGAAGGAACTACTCCATCAGCAGACTTCTTATCTGGCTTAGGAAATAGTCTTTCATATCTAACATTCTTTTCTTCAATCAGCTTCTGGAACTGTTCATGACTATCTATTAAAAGAGCTTCTCTTAAAACATCATCGGCATGCTCTGCGGTTATAATTTCAATACCCTTTCTGACTGAAGTTGGAATCTCCTCAATGTCCTTCTCATTATCCTTAGGAATCACTATCTTAGTTATCCCACCTCTATGAGCAGCAAGGATTTTCTCCTTAAGTCCACCAATTGGAAGTACTCTACCTCTGAGTGTCACCTCTCCAGTCATCGCAATATTTCTATCAACTGGAATTCCAGTTAAAGCAGAAGTAATTGCTGTCACCATAGTTATACCTGCAGATGGTCCATCCTTAGGAATAGCACCTTCAGGCACGTGAACATGGATATCCACATTAAAGTAAAAGTCCTTAGGAAGCCCGAAAAATGAAGCCCTAGATCGAACATACATCATAGCGGCCTGAGCACTTTCTTGCATCACTTCTCCTAACTTACCAGTAATCATCAACCTACCACGACCTGGCACAACTGCTACTTCAATGACCAGTAACTCTCCACCGACTTCTGTCCAAGCAAGACCAGTTACGGTACCAACTTGGTTCTCTGCCTCAAGCATACCGTGCTTGAACTTCTGAACCCCTAGGTAACGCTCGACATTAGACTCTGTTACTTCAACTTGTTCAGTATCGCCTTTCTTAACTATTTCAACAGCGACTTTTCTGCAAATCCCGTCAAATGTTCTCTCTAAGTTACGCACACCAGATTCTCTAGTGTAATGACGAATCACTGAAAGAGCAGTTTCATCACTAAGTTTAATATTCTCTTCCTTTAGACCGTTCTTTTCGCAGCTCTTAGGAATTAAATACTTCTTAGCAATTTGTAACTTCTCTAACTCGGTATAACCAGCGATACGAATCAATTCCATTCTGTCTAAAAGAGGTCTTGGAATATTTTGTTCGTAGTTAGCAGTTGTAATAAACATTACATTGGATAAATCATAATCTACATCTAGATAATGATCGGCAAATGTACTGTTTTGTTCTGGATCAAGAACTTCTAATAAAGCAGAAGCTGGATCACCTCTAAAGTCAGCAGACATTTTATCAATTTCATCTAGTAAGATTACTGGATTACTCTTCCCTGCCTTCTTTAAGGACTGAACTAACTTACCAGGTAAAGCCCCGATATAAGTTCTTCTATGACCTCTAATCTCAGCCTCATCTCTAACACCACCAAGAGCAATTCTTACAAACTCTCTTCCAGTGGCCTTAGCGATAGACCTACCCAAACTTGTTTTACCAACTCCTGGAGGACCTACAAGGCATAAGATCGGGCCTTTAATTTTTCCAACTAACTTATGAACAGCTAAGTGCTCTAAGATACGATCCTTAACCTTTCCTAGACCATAATGATCCTCATCAAGGATTTCCTCAGCCTTATTAAGATCAAGCATATCTTCAGAATTTTCATTCCATGGTAAAGAAATCATCCAATCTACATAATTTCTTACCACTGTAGCTTCAGCAGACATAGGAGACATCATCTTAAGTTTTCTTATTTCCTTATCTGTCTTCTCCCTCGCCTCTTCTGGCATGTCTTTAGCTTTTAACTTATCTTCGAGTTCTTGGATTTCATTTCTAAAATCATCCTTCTCGCCAAGCTCTTTCTGAATAGCTCTCATCTGTTCATTCAGATAGTACTCTTTCTGAGTCTTCTCCATCTGCTTCTTCACACGAGTTCTGATTCTCTTTTCAACTTGAAGAATTTCTATCTCAGACTTCATATGAGCATAGATTTTTTCAAGTCTCTGAGAAGCATCATCAGCTTCTAGAATTTCTTGTTTATCTTCCAACTTAATATTTAAATGAACAATAATAGCATCAGCTAATCTAAATGGATCTTCGATTGCATTTATCTGATGAATCATCTCTGGGCTAATTTTCTTACCCAACTTTACATATGACTCAAATGCAGATGTAACTGACCTTAAAAGACCCTTAAGCTCAGGAGTCATATCTACCTTCTCTGGTAGCTCTTCAACATCAACTAAGAAATAATCTTCAGTTTCAGAATAATTTTTAATTTTAGCTCTCTTTTTTCCTTCTAAAAGAACTTTAACCGTTCCATCAGCCAGCTTCATCATTTGCATGATGTCTCCTAATGTTCCAACGTCAAAGATATCTTCTGGATTCGGATGATGAGTTTTAGCATCCCTCTGGGCTGCTAACATAATTGGTTTCTTTTGTCTTTCAGCTTCTTCTAAAGCTCTAACACTCTTTTCTCTTCCAATAAAAAGAGGAACAACCATTTGTGGAAAAATGATTATATCTCTAAGTGCGATTAATGGGACTGGATTATAAGATTGACTACTCATAGAAATT
>JBILFC010000290.1:0-3722 GCA_044351785.1 Bdellovibrionota bacterium | reverse complement strand
TGATCGTGGATATGTAGAAGCAGATACTGATGAATATAATTTTCATGACGAGATAGTTCAAGCTCCAACTGGTAATATCAAAGTGGAACAGGAAAGTTCTACCACAAGCAGAAGAGCACCAACTGCAAATTTAACTATCAGAGAGATTGATTTTAGAGCATTCAGTGCACCTGATTTTTCTATCGGTAAAAGTGATGATGAGATTCTTAGTAATGTAGCCAAGCATGTATACTTAGCAAATCAATATTTAAAATCTGTAAACATGGCTTTGGTTTTAAAAGAAATAAAAGTATATAGAGATCATCAAAGATTTAATGACGCTTTGAGACTAAAAGATCCTTATAAAATGCTGGAAATTGCTGCTGATGAGCATAATGCTAATTTTTTAGAATCTATTGATGTAAGTGGCGTTTTTTCAAATACATTCTTTCCTCGAGCAAATGGTTTAGCTTATTCCAATACTAGCTGTATTAATCCGCATTATTCTGTTTTGTTTGTCACTCAGGGAGGAAGCTCATTATCAAGTGAACTTACAATGTCTTCAACCTTGGCTCATGAAGTGGGGCACATAGTTGGAATGAGTCATGACGGTAATCTATACCCAGATTTAGGGGTCTCTGTGATGGCTCAAACCTCAAGCGCATTCCCATTTGGTTTTAGTGGCATTTCTTTAGAAGAGCAGAGTCGGTTTAGTGCATTAGAAAGTTCTGGTGGCAGATGTATTACCCCTAAGATATCAGACCTTGATACTGATCAAGATGATATATCGGATCAGTTGGAATTAAATGCAGGGACAGATATCTATGATCCAGGTAGTTATCCTGAGAGAGATCTTAAAAGGGCCTATGGTTCTTGGAATGGTTTTAAGGGACAAACTAGCGTAGGAGAAGTTTTAGGAGGAGGTAATTTAGATAACTTATTGTCAATTAATATAAGAAATTTAAATGGTGAGTCCATTACACAGAAACAGTATAGTCTAGGGCAGAATAGAGAATTTGATTTCATCTTCTCAGATCTTCTTCCTGAATTCACTGATACCTACGGCACTATAGAGATTTCGAGTAGTTCTGGTTCTTTCTCTGGACTTTCTAATACCTATTCCCATACTGGTACTTATGGAAGTTTTAATTATATTTCAAAACAGAAGTTCTTTAAGGGATCTCGGTCTGAGGAGCATATTCCATTCAATTCGTATGTGCCATTTTCTTTCCCAGAAGGGAGTGATTCTTTAAATTGGTTATCTGTGGTGAATTTGAATGAAAGGGCGGAGGAGTTTGAACTATATAGAATAGCAGTTGATGGACAATTTATAGGCAAGGAAAATTTGTTGGTGCCAGCTATGGGAAGAAGGGATGTTCCTGCTGGCGGCGATTTTAATGTGAAGGCTGGTAGTGTATTGGTGCGCCCTAAGAACTTAAATAAAAATGAGGTACTTTTTCATTCCTTTATATCTAGATACTATTCTAAACCTATAAATAGTCTAGGAGGTTCGGTCATATTTGACGGGAAAATTGGTAGCGACGTGGATCGAGCTTTTATTCTTGATGATGATTTAATTCAGTCAGATAAACAGTCTAATACTTGGTTAGAGATATCCAACTCCGGTAGACTTACAGGGGAGGTATCTTTAACTGAGTTTAAAGAAGAGGATTCCATTAAACAGAATAAAATTACTTTAAAAGCTTATCAAACTGTTCATCTACCATTATCGACGTCTGGACTTCTAGGTTATAAAATTTCAGCAACTATCCCTTATGTTTCAATGGCATTACGTTATAAAGGGGAGAGACAGACTTCTACTGTTCAGCGTTTTGTCCCTCATGAGTATATGAATGGCACATTCTCAGGAAGTTTTAATACATTTTTGTCTTCAAGCTCCTACCTTTATGTCCTCGCTGAAGTACCTACAAAAGCCAGAGTTTCTTGTACATTACATAATGGTAACTCTAATATATCAAGGGACTTTTTATTAGAAGGTAAAGTCCTTTCTAAGGTTTCTCTAGAAGGTCTTTTCCCTGAAGCAGTTAGAGATAACTACTATAAAATTTCATGCGCTTTAAATGAACAAGTTAAATCTACTATGTTCATGGGTAGAACCGTTGATTCAAAACATTCATCCCTAGAGGCGATGGAATAGTTTCTGTTGGGCTTTTACTTCTAGGTTGACCTTATTTGAAGCCTTAGATCTTCGAAGTGGTCTATTAATTTCATAGTCTTCTGTGTAATGAGTATCTCAATATCATCATAGAAGTCTGATTTTAATAGAAGATGATTTTTCTGAAAGAAGAAAATTAGGATAAATAGAATATTGGAAATTTCATTTATAGTTTCTTTATTATTACTGCTAAACGGAAATAGTGATCTGTATAAAAGAGTTACAAAAACATGTTCAAGTATGATTTCTTGTCTTCTGGTAAGGGAACGATCTTCACTGGTTGCATTAAGAAGATAGTTTAGCGGGTCGTCTTTTTTAATATATTTGCTTAAAATTTTTATTAGACTAGATGCATCTTTTGTGACTTCTCTTTTTTTAGTTTGATGCGTGCTAACTTCAGTTTTTATTTGATTTAAGTAGGTTTCAAGAGATGTTGATTCTAAAGTTGAAAGTTCTTCATTTGATATTTGAGCTGTTTCAGTTAGTTCGTTAAATAGTGCTATTCTAGTGAAAATATCTGAGGATCTATCCTGAGCCCTTAAAATTGAGAGAGCTCTAACTTCATAAAGCTTAGGAATTAAATTGGGATCTAGATTGCTAGGTTCCTGAATTTCTCGACAAATCCAATATTCTGCATCTTCTTCAATATAGGAAAGATTTAAGGGTTCAGATGGAGACAGCGTAAGTCTAGCAACTTCTGGGCAAGACAGGGTAAAGGATCGTTCATACATCCCCCAGAATCTATTAATTTCTCTTGGATATGATCTGCAGGTATGGCTAAGTAAATCTTCACCTTTCTTGAGGTGAATCGCACACAGCCCATCCTTATTAAGAAAGGAGCATCTATTGTTGTCTTCTAATAAAATCTTCGCTACGCAAGCAGAAGGTTCGGAATGGGTGGAGACTACTCTAAGTTTTTCTAGATAGCTTTTAGAATCTGCATCATTTTGCCATAAATTGAATGTTTTAGTATCAACAGGTATTTCCCAGCCCTTACAGCAAGTATCTGGGCAATCACCCATTAAACATTTAAAGTTGGCAAGTTCTGCTATTTGAATTAAAGTGTTCATTGTTTAGTGTAATGATATAAATCCATGCTATCACTATAATTTAGATAGCACTATTAGAAATTGAGTAGATTGCATGATTAAAATTTTAAATAAAGCATTGTTAATTTTTTTATCGATTGCGTTTTTAAGTTCTCAAGTATTAGCAGAATGTAAATGTGGAAAATTTAAATCCACAGATGAAGCATTTAAGTCTAGTGATGTAGTTTTTCTTGGTCAAGTGGTAACTGTTACTAACTCTAACATTTTACATCCTGACTATAAGGTTGCAAAAGTTGCAATAGTGTCGCCATATAAGGGAGTCGAAATATTGCCAGCTACGGAATATGTGACCGTATTCACTAAAAAAGATGATTGTGGTGTTAACTTCGCTGCTCTTAGTGATTATTTGATATTTGCTTCAGGGGATCCTGCATTTTTAACTACTTCTACTTGTCAGTTAACTGACATTCAGGAAAAAAGTAAAGAAAGGTTGATAAGAGTAGATGCCCTTTCTAGAT
>JBILFC010000288.1:0-3756 GCA_044351785.1 Bdellovibrionota bacterium | reverse complement strand
CTATACTGATCAATACCGTAGAAACTATCCAGGTATACATAATCATGAGTACCTTCCAAATCCATCGACAATTCATTAAATAGAAGTGCACCATCTTGATTATTATCTGTGCCCTCCCCAAGCCCATGAGAACCTAAAACCCTAAAAGTATGATTAAAGCTATAAAGCCTATGAGTAAATCCTAATCCACTAAAAATTCCATCTCCAGATTCTAAGTCTCCATCTACATAAACTATATCAAATTCAGCTGTTGTTTCTTTAAAATCGATCTCATTCGACCAACCAAAAAGCGAAGAACTCGAATCTTTTTTAAGTAATCTATTTCGATTCAATTCATTCCAAGCATACAATAAAGTAGACCTGTAATTAACCGCCATAGATGGTTTTAAATTAATCTTACTAATTCCAATAGAATCAATTCGATCATTAATAAGCATCCCATCCTGCCAAGCAATTGTTTGTCTACCAACAGAAAATCCAAAGTCTAAACCGTACTGATCCCTAGGATCTAAAATTGGAAATAACTCTCCAAAATCACCCTCGAAGAATAATAATGTTGGTTCAAAATTGAATTCATCGTGGAAACCTCGATCTTCATGAGTATCTCCACTTGGATTATCTAAAGTATACCTAGTAAACCTTCCATCCTGATCAACTGGCCTAACTCCAATTAAAATTCTCTCAGTTGAAGTTAAAGATAAATTACCAAAGAGATCGACCCTACTAGCTACTTCACTTGTGCGATTATCTGATTTATCAAGACTTGGATCTACGGTTTGTACCGCATTTCTAATATCTCCCCACATCACAAATGAGGGTTGCCACACTGCACCAGTTGGGAGCAAATAGCCTTGACTAATTTTCCCATGATCGAAAAAAGGATCTCCTAGTTCTAGAATTGGCGAAGGCCTTTCTGGAAAAGTCTCTAATTGAAGTGGAATTGCTTCATCACTTATCCTGCTAGGACTCTCTTCATCGGCATAAGCGTTACCCAATAAAATAGTTGCAACTAAAAAGAAAAAGTATTTAGGCTTATTGTTCTTCATGCTTACTTACCCTCCTCTACTTTTACTTCCTTCTCCCATAGAACCTGGTAACCATCGACCACAGCCTCCGCAATCTCCCTAGGACTCATTCCATAATCAAAACCGACATCACTAATTTCATGAACCAAATTCACTGGTACCATTCCCGCCACTAGCTCAACCTTTAATTGAAGAGGCCATGCTTTATTATTTAAATTCTCTTTAGGTACTTCATAACTTGCGTTCTTCCCTGATAGCGGTGCCAAAGTCTGCCTATGCTTTCTTGCATCATTAGGCCTGCCGGTTAACAATGTAGCAATGATTGGTGGTCTGACAAACGGAAGCGGTCCATTGGAATGATTAATAGGAAGTACTTCTTCTCTATCTCCGCCCCTAATCATATTTACTAAGAATTTAGACTGTAAACTGAAAAGACTATCATCTCTTGGAAGTTCTCCATTTTTTACATATAATGAATGCCGATCTCTCAAATCCCCATTCGGATCGAAATCTCCAGATAAAAATACAATCTTGCCATTACTATCCTTAACTGTAGTTCTTAAGTAAACTATTCTTTCTGCATCAAAGCCGGTAGGTACATTATGTCCGTCTGTTCCATTTTTAACTTCCACATCAAAAGACAAGCCATCTTCAGTATCAACTTTTATTTCACCAAGTCTATAACCTTCTTTCAATAAAATCTTTCTCTGATCAGCAGCATGCTTTAATAACTTAATATTATCATCTATCACTGCGCGTGCTCTGAACCTTAAAGCTTGGTCATTCCACTTTTCTGGGAACTGGTATGTCTCTTCTACCTCATCTTCAAACCCAGACGTTCCCCAACCTGCTTTATAATTAAACTTAAGCCACTCCTCAGGAGTCGCTACCTCATCAGCAGCAGAGCTATGCGGATATATACCTGGATGAACTACTGAATAGTCCGGTCCAACAAACATATGATTAGTTTTCTTTCTAGGATTTGTAGGCTTCCCACCTACTACTGCTACAGCTTTAAAATCATAACCAGAAACTTTCCCTGGTTCTTTCCCCATATGACAATCTTGGCAAGATTGCCCGTTGGCAGCTGCTGGTGCTGCTTTATAATCACTAAATGCTTCTTCTAGTCTAAAACCAGTCGGTCCATTTACATCATGACAAGTCCCGCAATAACCAGAAGTTGTAATTTGATCAAATTCTTCTGCTTTAGTATGAATGTTTCGTCCCTTCTTCTTTGGATTTGCATTTACTTCATATTCTCCGCTTCTTATCACTCGTTCAAGTTCTTTCCCATCAAATGGGCCATATACTGGCTTAAATATATCTCCAGGGAAAACTTGGAACCTACCACTTGATTTTCCAACGGGCATATTTCGTCTATGACAAGTCACACATGTTATACCTTCATTAGATACCGGATCTCGCTTAAGATTGGATTCAAAAATTGGTTCTCCCTTTTGCATTCCTGTAGGGGTATGACAACGAATACAAAAATCTCCCATAGTACCATTTGTACGCTTAACAGTAGCAGCATGCATAGCATTAAATACTGGACTAATCTGAGCATATGCATGAGGAGACACAGACCATTCTTTAAAATGCTCTACGTGACAAGTTGCACATTCCTTTGCTGAAGGAAATTCTTCTTTCGCAAATAGTTCATTATGAGCCTTTGCAGATTCTGCATCAGCTAATAATATTTTAGAGTTAAGGAGCAGAAATGCACCTAATAAAAAATTAAAAATTATATTTCTCAAAACAAAACCTATCTGGATCCTAAATAGTTTATCTATACCACCGCCGTGATTATGATGATCTTCAGGGAGAAGAAGATAAATAAAATACTGCCTCTAAAAAATACAATAAATACAGCGTCTTAACCCCTCGCGCCTAAGAATATATAGTATTTTAAGATACCTAGAGACCCAATTCATTAAGATCACGTCCCTTCTGCCGATCCATCTACTAGCTCATGGAAGAGTTTAGTAATCGCAAATTATATATTATCCTACATGGGCATCACAATTACTTCCTCACCAAGCGTATCAGAAGATTCTATCAGAAATATCTCTAAGAAATCTAAAAGATTTGAAAACAAAGAGGCAAGAAGAGCAGATAGAGAGACTAGAAGGGCAGAGAGAGAAGCTAAAAGAGAATCGAGGAAAAATCCTAGTGGTGGAGACGTTAGCATTCCAGAAAATAACCAAACAACTCCCCCACCATCGGGAAGCACCGGTACAGGCTCTCAAACAACAGGTACTCAATCAACGAGCGGGACAAGCTCAACACCGCCTGCAACTAGTCCTAAATCAAAATCTTTTTCCATTGGTGACTTAAACGGAGCAAATGTAGTCAACTTTGCTGTTCAAGGTAGGGCAGGCGGATCAAGCGAATTTTCTGTCTTTGCTTCAGGCAAGGGCCCGGGAGCCATCGATACAGAGAAGAAAGCAGCAAGTACTACTACGACAGAAAATACTACAACTCAAGATAATACAACTGGCGCGGCAGTTAATACTACTGCCTAATCTCAAGAGATTAAACTATATAAATCTTTTACATCTTTTAAATTGGGGGTAATATCTATCCTGTCGCCTAGATCGTTATCAAGTGCTAATTGATACATCAATTTTAATACAGAAAAATCCTCTAGCGAAAATCCAACGGAATCGAAAATAGTAATTTCCTGATCATTCTGTCTGCCCAAGGCATCACCTCTAATTAGTTCATGAAG
>JBILFC010000247.1:0-4588 GCA_044351785.1 Bdellovibrionota bacterium | reverse complement strand
GTCTTAGAAACGAATAGTGACCAGATCCTAATATTTATCGATGAAGTACCGTGGTTTGAGCGACCTAAATCAAACTTCATTGGAGAGTTTGAGCACTTTTGGAATAGTTACGCCACTAACAGAGAAAACTTAAAAATAATATTGTGCGGCAGTGCCACTTCTTGGATGTTAAAGAAATTAATCTACAATAAAGAAGGGCTACACAATAGATTTACAGCCCGAATTAATCTAAAGCCTTTCTCTATTCAAGAAGCTAATGAATTTCTACTTAGTAAATCAATCAAATTAACTTCTAAAAATTTACTAGAATTATATTTATCAATAGTTGGTATAGCTGAATACCTAAAATGGATAGATAAAGCTAACTCCTCTGCAGTAATAATAAATGACCTATGCTTTAAAACTAGCGGCAATCTATTTGAGGAATACGAATCACTAGTTCCTGCACTTTTTTCAGATCCCGAAAAGTATAATAGATTAATACTAGCCTTAACTAAAAAAACCCAAGGATCAACTTTTAAAGAATTAGAGCAACTAAGTGGTGTCGCAAAAGGAACAACGCTCGCACGGATGCTAACAGAACTTGAACTTAATTCTTTTGTTACTGCTTACACGCCCTATTCTTGGGGCAATGTAAAACTATACCGATTAACTGACCCCTATTTAATATTCTATCATAAATGGATTCAGTCCATTAAGAAGCAAGGCGTACCGGTACCGGAAAATTACTGGATGCAAACTTTTAATAGCCAAAGCTTTAGAATATGGACTGGATATAGTTATGAAACATTTTGCTTCACACATATCTCAGATATTCTAAAACAGATTGGAATTAGTGGCATGCGGGTAAAGCCTAGCATTTGGAGAAGTAAATTATCTAAACAAGGCGCTCAAATTGATTTAGTATTAGAAAGAGCCGATCACATAATAAATTTATGTGAAATCAAATTTCACACACAACCAATTGTCCTAGATGATAAATTAGAAAATGAATTAATGAGAAAAGTGAGCATCTTTCAAGAAGAAACTAAATCAAAAACGGAGATAGTCCCTCTACTAATATCTGCATCAGAGGTTATAAATAAGGGAAGTAGCATCATGTTTATTGATAAATTTGGTTACGTCTAAGGATAATTTAGTTATTAAAACCTAAAACGCCCCGATCCCCGTAATCTCCTTACCCAAAATCAACCTATGAATATCTTCTGTCCCTTCATAAGTATTAACACTTTCAAGATTCAACATGTGCCTAATAACTGGGTACTCAGTACTTATTCCATTAGCACCGAGTATATCTCTTGCAAGTCTTGCACACTGCAGTGCTACCGAAACATTATTCATTTTCCCAATGGAAGTCTGGGTATGATGTCCTTGTCCTGAATCTCTTAGTCTAGCTAAGTGTACTGCCAAAAGTTTACCTTTTGTAAGTTCTGTCAGCATCCATACTAGTTTACTTTGCACTAATTGATGACCTGCTAAAGGAACTGTAAATTGCGTTCTCGATTTGCTGTAATCCAAAGCACATTGATAACAAGCTTCACCTGCTCCTAAAACTCCCCAGATTATTCCGAACCTAGCACTATCAAGACAAGATAAAGGACCTTTAAGTCCCTTAATATTAGGAAGTTTATTAGAAGCTGGTATTACGCAGTCCTCGAAAATTAGTTCCCCAGTATGAGATGCCCTTAGAGACATCTTCTTCTCCATTTTAACTTGAGAAAGACCTTTAGCGCCCTTCTCTACCAAATACCCATAAACCTCACCGTCTTCTTCCTTAGCCCAGACAACACAAATATCGGCTATGTTAGCATTAGTTATCCAACGTTTAGAACCGTTTAGAACATAAGTTTCACCAACTTTCCTAGCTTTAGTTATCATCCCACCCGGATTAGAACCAAAGTCAGGCTCAGTTAAACCAAAACAACCAATCTTCTCGCCCTTAGCTAATAATGGAAGCCAATTCTTTTTCTGTTCCTCCGAACCATATTTCCAAATAGGAAACATGACTAGGCTACTCTGCACACTTGCAAAACTTCTTACCCCAGAATCTCCTCTTTCAAGTTCTTCACAAATAATCCCATACTGGGCATAAGTAGAACCAGATCCACCGTACTCTTCAGGGATGAAAGCTCCGAGATATCCAGCATTTCCTAACTTCTTAGGCAAATCATCAGGGAAAGTAGCCTCATCAAAGTGCCTTCCAATTGATGGTAAAATCTCTAAATCTACAAAAGCTCTGACTGAGTTCTTTAAAATACTTTCAGTTTCATCAAGAAGAGAATCAAGTTTAATAAAATCCATAAATTATAATCCCGGATAGCAAAGTGTTGCAAAGTAATCATCCAAAGTCTCTTCCCTTCTTATCTCTTTAACTGTTCCATCAGTCTTATATAAATATTCCGCACATCTTAACTTCCCATTATACTGAAAGCCCATCGCATGACCATGTGCACCAGCATCGTGAATGACTATGATATCATCAGTCTCTAATTGTGGAAGTTCTCTATCAATTGCGAACTTATCATTATTCTCACATAGGGAACCAACAACATCATAAACCTTATCATGCGTAGCATTTTCCTTACCAAGAACTGTAATATGATGATAAGCCCCGTACATTCCAGGTCTCATAAGATTAGACATACAAGCATCCACACCTACGTAATTCTTATAAATATTTTTAAAATGAATCACCTTTGTAACTAGGCACCCATATGGACCGGTCATCATTCTACCATTTTCCATAGTGATTCTTAGAGGTGCAAGGCCAGCAGGCACAATCATCTCCTCATAAACATCCTTTATTCTCCTCCCAAGCTCTTCAAGATCAACTGGCACTTGCCCAGGTCGATAAGGAATACCAATGCCACCGCCTAAGTTAACAAAAGAAATTCTTGTGCCCTGCTTATCAAGCTCAATAACAAGTTCGAACAACATCCTAGCAGTTTCTACAAAGAAATTAAGATCAAGTTCATTAGAAGCAACCATGGTATGAAGTCCCAAGTTCTTCGCTCCTAGTTCCTGCACACTCTTATATGCTGAGAACAACTGATCTCTGGTCAAACCATATTTAGCTTCCTCTGGCTTACCGATAATTACATTACCCTCTCTAAGAGGTCCTGGATTATATCTAAAACAAATTGTCTCGGGTATTCCTACATTCATAGCTAGATATTCAATATGAGTAATATCATCTATATTTATAACCCCACCTATCTCCTTACATAGTTCATACTCGTAAGCTTGAGTGTTATTAGAAGTAAACATCACATCATCACCGCTATAGCCAACTGCTTGTGAAAGTTTAAGCTCAGCCACACTCGAACAATCAGCCCCAACGTTTTCAGTTTTGAAGATATCCATTAAGAATGGATTGGGAGTAGCTTTAACAGCGAAATACTCTTTAAAGTTAGGAGCCCAAGAGAAAGCTTTATTAAGTCGTTTAGCATTTTCCCTCATACCTTTCTCGTCATATATATAGAAAGGAGTTGGAAGTGACTTTGTTAACTTAAGGATTTCTGCACTTACTATTGGTGTATTCTTACTCATCATTTCTCATTCAATTATTTAATATTAAGTTACTTAAAATTACTAGATATTTAAGTCTACGGCAAATACTAATCAATCCATGCGGGTAGGGGTGAACCCTACCCCTACACAATAATTCATAAAGATTATATACCGTAGGGGCGACCCTTGCGGTCGCCCTATTGTAGATTATTCGTTTTTTTGTAATTGTATAGGATACTTAAAATAATCAGGACTAGTCTATGAAAATTCAATCTAATTCTTTAAAAATCTGCCTAACCGTATTAATAACAGTCTTTACTTTTATCGCTAATACAGTTTCAGCCGACGATAACAAAGCCCCCGAGGTAAAGCCTTTAGAAATCGGTGACACTTTCCCCTCAGTAACCTACGAACATCCAGATGAAACCAAGGATCAACTTAAACCTGATACAAAATACGTAATCGTTTCCTTCGAAATGGAACTATCTAAAGGTATTCATAACTGGCTCGCTGAAAAAGAAACTGACTATCTAGCAAAGCATAAAGCTGAATACATAGCTGATATCACCAAGATGCCAGCTATCATTACATTTTTATTTGCTAGACCTAAGATGAAAAAGTACAAATTCCCAATTCTTCTAGCGAAGGATGAAAGATTTGCTCCTCAGTTCCCAGTTCTAGAAGGTAAGTTTGCCTTATTTGAACTTGATGAAGCACGTAAGGTAAAAGAAGTTAGATACTTTAAGGATATGGATACGCTAGCAAAAATCGTTTTTGGTGAGGAGCCAAAGACTGATACAGCTAATGCTAAATAGAATAATATTATTCCTTCTACTTACATTTCCCTCTATAGTATTTGGAGAAATCTCTTTAACAAAAGAGATAGAGACCTTTTACTATAGAGGTCAGTTCGAGGAAAAAAATCTTGAAAAGAAGAAAATAATTTTTCAAGAGGTATTAGATCTTTCTGAGAAAAATCTAAAAAATTTAATAGAGAAAACAAATCAGAAAGACCTTTTATCCCTACCAGTTGATTCTCAAGTCGACCTCTTAAAACAGATCCCCGACTCTCATGAAG
>JBILFC010000161.1:0-6852 GCA_044351785.1 Bdellovibrionota bacterium | reverse complement strand
CTTCTGGGCGACTATTAGTTGGGGAGTTTGGGGTATGACTTTTGGTGATTTCAAAGCGGCCCTAAATGATGTAGCTGGTAAATGTGCAAAATATTCTGAGCTACTTGTTAGAATCAATCCAGCTTATCGAGATGGTGCCGGCTTTAGGCTCCTAGGAAGACTACATACAGTAGTCCCTAAAGTGCCATTTTTTACAAATTGGATTAATAGAGAGTATGGCATAGAATTGCTGCGCAAAGCGGTGGCTACTTCTACTGATGACTTAAGAAATGATTTATTTCTTGCTGAAGCCCTTTATAAGTACAAACCGGAAGAGAAACAATTTGCTTTACAGTTAGTGCATAGAGTAGCATCAGAACAAGAACCAACCAATAATCCCGAAGTATTAGAAACGATTCTTCAAGCCAGAGAATTTCTAAAAGAAATTAACAACTAAATGTCCGAAAAAGAAGCCTACCTTAATTATTTAGACACATTCTTTACAAAGTGGATAAAGTACTACGATCTATTTTCTGCAAGTATTTTTAATGTCTACAATGCTTGCGTTAAAGAGTTAGACCTAAAGTCATCAGATCAACTACTTGACATCTGCACTGGCACTGGAGAAATCTCGATTAGAGCAGCAAAAAGCGGTGCTAAACTTACTGCTATAGACATCACGGAAGTGATGATAAATCAGGCAAAATTAAAGGCAGAGAAGCAAAAGCTCAATATTGATTTTCAGATCCAAGATGCGAGGAACCTACCCTACCCAGATAACACTTTTAATAAAGTCTGCATTGGTAATGCACTTCATGACATGCCTAGGAAAGTCAGAGTTCAAGTCTTAAAAGAAGCATACAGAGTATGCTCAGAGAAATTAGTGATTGTTGATTATGACTTGTGGAACAATAAATATCTATTCACTCTAGCTTTAAATCTAATAAATATTTTTGAAACAGCTTACTTTAAATCTTATGCCAATGAAGGAATAGGACCATTACTAGAAGAAGCTGGAATTAAGAAAGATACTATGAAGACAAACAGGGTATGGCCTAATTTATTCTCAGTCCATACCCTGCAAAAAAGCTCTACTTAGCCTTAGGTACATCCACTGAATACTGAATCCTAACAGTAGGATCTACCTTCGCAGCTATTATCGATGGGTCTTTGACATTATAGTCCATCCATTTAAAAGCATAATCGCCGCTTACTTTATAAGTATCTCCCTTGTCCTCTATAGTGACATCTAAAGGAACATCTTTGGTAACATCACATATTGTAAGGCTAGCTTTAAGTTTCCCCTTACAAGGCTCTTTAGATAAGCCTTCCTTAGTACATGTCCCTTCTAGAGCGCTAGTTTTTAAAACTACTTCAGGGAACTTTTCAGCCTGCATATGTTCCATTAAACTATCATTTCTCAGACCCCAACCAGTATCGAAAGTTTTTACAGGAATGTGAATATCTGAAGTTACCGACATCATATTACTAGCATCACTAAGAGCAACGTTACCACTAAGCCCACTTACTTTACCATAAACTACGTGCCAAGTTGTATCTACATCAAAAGCCACTTTTGTGTTCTGATCATTGATCGTTAATGGCAATGCCCATGGACTAGTTTCAGCCTGAACGCTAGAAACAGAAACTGTAAGTCCAACTAAACTTAAAAATATTTTCTTATTCATCACTTTAAATCCCCTATTTATTTATGTTCTGAGAATACTCTAGTATAGGCTAACTTACTATATAAATTTAAACACCAAGGAAGACATATTAACGAGAACAGTAAACTAAAACTAGTACCTAAGGATAACAATACTCCGAATGATTTAAGTCCTTCATGATGAGTAAAAACTAAGCCTATAAAGCCTGCTAAAGTAGTTAACCACACCAATATAATACTCCTACCCGCCCCTCTTAGAGTATGAGCCATATCACCCTTCTCTACTTTAAATCTATGAGCAATGTGAACGCTATTATCAATTGCTGTTCCAAGGATAATTGGTATCGCCATAATGTTTAATGGATTATACAACAATCCCGTAACTGACATGAATAACTTCAACCATACTACAGATAATATAGGAGGCATCACTACCAATACAGTCATAAAGATATCTTTAAAATCAAAAAATACTAATAATACAATTAAGATTACTGCCAACCACTCTGTTCTCTTTAAAGCATCTTTAGTATTTTCTAACATTAACCTTCCGATAAAAGGTAAACCAGTAGCCTCGCTATTAATCTCCTTCATCCTACCCAAAAATTGCGATTCAAACTGCTTATCCCATATATTCCTAGACGGAAATGCTATTACTGAATATTTACCGCCTCCCCCTCCTGATCTTTCACTGTCGAATATTCCACTAAACTCCTTGGGAAGAGTACCGTTAAATATCTTAAGTAGGTCTACAGCACTTTTTACCTCCCCTACTGTTTCTTCTTTCTTTAAAACTGAAACCAGAGTTTTAACTTCAGCTAAATCACTTAATGTAAAAGCCACAAAATAAGGCGAAAACTTAGAATGATTAACGATCATTCTTTCTAAACGCACTGTATTAGAGTCTTTAGGTTGAAGATTTAAGTAATCTGAATCAAATTGGGGTGCAGGAATAAAGAAAACAAACAAGCATGATAAAAGTAATACAGGCCCTAAAGTTGGACTTAAGGTCCTTACTAATTTAAAGAAAAACCCGCTTTCATTATAAACCAAGGAATCCTTTCTCTTAGGTGGCGAGATCATAAGTAAGGCTGGCAACACGCTGATCATTACAACTAAACTAAGTAGAATAGAAATTCCAGCGATAATCCCCAATTCCTTGAAGCCCTTGAAGCCTGAAAAATATAAAAGGAAGAATACTCCTGAGGTAGTAAGCGAAGAGGTTAAAAGAGTCCCTTTTAATTCTTCAAAGGATTTCGAAATTGCGTTCCTTACACTGAGACCCTCCCTAATAATTAAATCCTCCATCAGGCTTACAGCATGAATACCATAGTCTATTCCTAGTCCGAAAGTAAGCATTACAAAGGGCGAAGAAAGAAGAGTTAAATATCCCGGATATATCCTAACAAAGGCAAGACAGACTGCAATTCCACCAATTAAACTTATAGAAACAAATATTGGCGCTCTAAATGAATGAAAACCATACATACAGATAAGCACAATGAATATAGAAGAAACTATTGAGAGAAAAGCCATATCACCGGCAATCAATTGCTGGTCATCGAGCGCGTACTGAGGGATTCCGGTAAAACCTACTTTTACGTTTAGGGGTGCGACAATTTGCTCCACTTGTTCTTTAATACTAATTACAAGTGGATTAATTTCACTAACCTCTGTTCGCACATTTTCTGGTTGAACATATAAAAAGTACGCACCATTCCCCTCAACATTAAAATAGCTAGCACTATTATCCTCAAGCATGTCCTCTTGACTGGTAGGGACTCTATCTATCACTTTCCTAACACCCCCTATGCTTCTGATCTTAGGTGCGCTAAGTTGAATAGCCTTCTTTAAATCCTTTTCATTATCTCCTTCAAATACTACTAACAGACTATTAGGAGTACCGAAGGTTTCAGAATATTTCAGGAAACGTGCAACTTCTTCCTGACTATTATCTATTAGATCGAGGTTTGAGGTCTTAATCTCAATTCCCGAACTAAATAAAAGGGATATAATCACCAAAAATGCTGCTAGAACCAAAGTAAACTTAGGCCTATTGATTGAAAAATTTATTAAGGATCTGTACACTTTAAAATCTATTTTTAAGTTAATGCATTGTTTTATTAGTTTAATCGTTTAATCTATAGCACATATAAAAAAGATCTGGCAGATGAGCATTAATTTATTAAATACATTAGAATTAAATGAACTTAGGAAAGCCTACCTAAGTAAGATATTCTCTAGGGCTAATTCTACCAAGGTACTTCTTGATATCCTAACAGACGCACTAAACCTAGAAGGTAGTCTTGTCCGAGCTCAAATCTCATTTAAAAGTGTCCTAGAAAGGGGTGGCTCCACCGAATCAGCACTAAACCTTGCCTGCGGGATTGAATACTTCCACCTCGCTTCCCTTCTCCTCGATGATCTTCCCTGCATGGATAATGCTATAGAAAGACGTGGGGCTGAATGCTTACATATCAAATACGGAGAAGCTAATACAATCCTTGCTGCCTTATCGCTTATTAATAGATCATATACTTTGTTCTATACAGTAGTATGCAAACTAGAATCCGATGTACAAGAAAAGTGCATAGATTTAATAGACTCTTGTCTTGGATTAGAAGGTATCGTTTCTGGACAAGCCTTGGATCTTAACTTTAGATATCAAGGCAAAAGAGATAACTTAGATATAAGGCATATAGCTAACCTAAAGACCTCCTCTTTGTTTAAGCTTTGCATCAGTCTCCCAGCTCTTACTACAGGTGCTAATGAGTTAGAACTTAAATACCTCAATAGGCTTTCCTTATTTGCAGGTATTGCTTACCAAGTTATAGATGATTTTAGGGACTTGAGCCTAGTTGAAAATTTCAAACAAAAAACCGCTAGGGACAAGGAGTTATCTAGACCTAATATTCTAATAGCACTTGGAACTGTTGGGGCCTTTAAGTATCTAGAGCGGGTTATTGGTGATCTGGATTATATAATTTCTAAACTTGACAACATTAGCCCCTCTAATGAAATTTATTCTACTATTGTGAGCTACTTTAGATCAAAATTCGATAAAATTTCTGAACTTAGTTCATCTAAAGAAATTCCTAAAGATCACTCAAGTGATGAGCACGCAAATTAAGTCTCTTACTAGAATAATAACTCAGTCCAGTCTATTCTTCCTTTTCCTAGGGAATCTAGTAGGTCTACTCCTAAGCATCTTGATCGCATATCCGGACGCTAACAGTATATTGCCTCAGATAAACTTTGGTAGATTAATACCCGTACACTTAAACTTTCAGCTTTATGGTTGGAGCGCCATACCACTTCTAGGATTAATCTTAAACCTCTTCTTAGATAAAACTCAGTGGAATAAGCGTAGTTCTTCTGTTCCAATTTTCATTTGGTCTTTAAGCCTTTGTATCGGAGCTTTTAGTTGGATTCTAGGAAATTCATCTGGTAAGTTATTTCTAGAGTGGCAAGGCTTTGCAAAATATTTCTTTTTGTTTAACTTGAGTTTCCTTTGGTGTTTTATTGCTTATTCTTACTACCGAGGCCAACTTAAACAAGACTCTAAAAGTGCTAGGATATTCAAATTAGCTCTCCTTACTTTACTTTCAAGTATACCATTTATTTTCTATCAGGCCCTAGATCCTAATTTGTTCCCTCCAATTAACAAAATTAGTAGTGGTGCTACTGGCTCCTCATTACTGCTGTCTACTCTAGCGGTTATCTTTATTATGTTGATTTTACCCCTAATACTACAAGTTAAACGATCGAAAACATATAAAATCTATTTAGGTTTTTTCTTTTTCTTTCTGCACATTTTTTTAAGTCAGTACATCAATCTTTCCCACAGCACTAACTTGGACAAGGATCAGATCATAGGTCTGAGTTCATTAATAATCTGGATACCCTTATTATTTTTATATTATAGAAATTTTAATTTCCCAGGGTACTGCAGACTATGGCTCATGAGTTGCCTTTTCTGGGGTACGATTCTTACTTTAACTGCAATATACATGTTCCTACCACCTAATCTATTGGTAGCTAAGTTTTCAAGCTACTTAGTGACTCATGTTCACCTTGCTATGGGAGGATTTATCAGTTCACTCTGCATGGTGATACTCACTTCATTTCCAACTGCAAATACCCACCTTGCTAATAGAAAACTTTTTAACCTATGGCATAAAGGGCTACTAATACACTTTATCAGCACTCTCCTTCTAGGATTTCTTGAAAGTGCTACTAATGGGGTACTATACTACTCCCCAGACTTGGCTATTGGGTGGATAGTATCATCCGTTTATATGATTAGAATCGTAGCTGGGATAATTTTAACTTACTGTCCATATGCTTGGCTATTTAAAGGAAGATATGTTTAAGACACTCACTCACATTAAGTACTATAATATCATAGCTGGATTATTGGATACTCTCACTGGCATCGTTCTGATAGCTAAACCAAATATAATTCTGAGCATAATGGGGGCTAGTGAAATTGATATGCCCAATATATTTTTAAAATATGTAGGGGTATTTGTTATGGCTACTGGCCTCACTTATTTTATAAGCTTCTTTAATAGTTTTTTTAATATTACTTATATACAACTTAGCTTGGTCCTTTGGACAACTTCTTCATTGGTAAGATTATGTGTTGCAAGTTTCGTTTTCTCTCAAGTCTACCTAAGCGCACTTTCACTATCTTGGCTACTTGTAGCATTTAGTGATCTATCACTTGCAGTCTTTCAGTTTTATCTCTTAAGTATCTGGAAACTAAGAATCAATGAATAACTCAAGTTTAAATTGGCTCTACGGAATACTGTCTATAACATTCTGTTATATATTCTTTCTTATATTTGCCCAGTTTTCTTTTCTTGATTTAATTAGAGACATCCATGGGGAGTCCGCAATAAATGGCGTAATGGCGGTAATGGGGCTTAGTGGTATAGCATTTAGCATTGTCAGTATTCCCTTACTAAATCGCTTTCAAGGAACTAACCTTATTAAAGTTGGCTTTTTCCTTTGTTCTTTGTCTGCTTTTACTTCTCTATATTCTAGTTCTATTTTAGAGTTTAGTGTATGCGCATTTCTAATTGGACTAGGACTTGCTGTTCTAACCGTCTCTCTGGCATCAAACTTAGTTTCTTTGTTTAATTATACCCATATTGGACTTCTAACAGGTATCGGAACAGGAGTAGCCTACTTAAGCTGTAACT
>JBILFC010000286.1:0-3785 GCA_044351785.1 Bdellovibrionota bacterium | reverse complement strand
AAACAAAGCTAGTTTGCTGTAATTTCTCTAACTCTGGTAAATATTCACTTGAAGTAAGAATCCATCCAAGACGCCAGCCTAGCATAGAATGCGATTTAGAAAGACCGCTTGTGATAAAAACATTCTTAGTTAACTTAGGCCTTATGTGCTTATCACCATAATAAAACTCATCATAAATCTCATCGAATATCAGTGCAATAGAATGCTTTAAACAAAAAGCTTCAATACCAGCCATTTCCTCACTACTAATACTTACACCTGTTGGATTACTAGGACTGCTGACAATTAATACTTTAGTTCGATCAGTACGGGCATTTTCAAGACTTTCAACACTAAGCTTAAAATTGGGATAAGTATCTACTAAAACAGGCACAGCACTTAAATGCCTACTTAACTCCTTATAACCGACAAAGTATGGATCAGGAATTAGTATCTCATCTCCTGGATCAAGAAGTAAGGAGTATAACAGCATTAAAGCACCACTAACTCCAGATGTTACGATAACATCATGCTCTGCACCAACATTATACTTCTGTTTTACGGCATTCCTCGCAGACTCTATACCTATGGATTGTGTATAACGATTTTTACCACTCGTAATTGAACTTATAGCTAATTGCTGAAGTTCATCTTTAATAGGAAAGTGAGGCTGACCAATACTTAAATCAAGACAGCCTTCAATCTGGGAAGCAATCTTAAAGTACCTTCTAATACCAGACTGACTCATGCTCTGGACTCTTTGAGATAACATAGGTAAAAATTTAATTAATTATATGAAAAATAACTTTATAACGCCTCCCCCACTTTATGCGATAGTTTCCTTTAAGGAAATCCCTAATTATCTAGATTTCTCGAAGTCACTTCTAAGGGCAAAAGTATCCTGGATACAACTTAGGAATAAAGGTGAAATTTCTGACATTGAATTCATAAACATCGGAAAAGAGATTACAAAATTCAGAGATGAATACTCTCCTGAAGCTAAAATTATTATTAATGATCACTTAGATCTCGTTAGTCAGATTGGTGCTGATGGTGTGCATCTAGGTCAAACTGATGGCTCTCCTAGTATTGCTAGAGAGATACTTGGGCCAGAGAGTATCATCGGTCTCAGTACCAATAACATTGAACAAGTGGCTAAAGCTCCTCTAGATAAAATTAGCTACCTTGCTTGTGGTCCAGTTTATACATCTCAAACTAAGTTCGGACATGCACCACCCCTAGACATAGCGGGTGTTAAGGAAATGACAGGTTATACCAACTGTCCATTTGTGGGTATTGGTGGAATTACCTTAGATAATGCCTATGATGTATTTAGAGCCGGCGTTAAGAGTATTGCTATGATCAGCGAGCTGAGTAAGCATTCTGCTAACTTAAGCCAGCTTGTTAACAAAATAAATCAAATCGCTACTTGTAATCTATAAGTTTTTTTAATAGATATTAGCTATCTAATATATTTAATAAAAAGAGAAATGGAAATCCAACAACTCAAAGGCTTCCACGCAGTCGCTAAATATCGCAATTTTACTATCGCTGCGCAAAAAACTCATCGAACACAACCAACTATTAGTCTTCAAGTTAAAGCGCTAGAAGACGAGCTAGGCGTTAAATTGTTTGAAAGATTAGGACCTAAAAAAGTAAACCTCACAAGAGAAGGGCAAATCTTCTTAAATATTACAACTCCACTTTTACAAGAATTTGTTAATCTAAAATCTGTTTTTAATGAAGCTAGAGGGCTTTATCATACCAGCAACGTCCAAATTGCTACTCATAGCTCTGTAATGATTTATTTACTTCCTAAAATTATTAAAAAATTTAAAGCACAATTTCCGGAAGTTAAGCTTTCTATTCTTAACAGATCAAGGAAGGAAATAATCACCATGCTTCAACACGGTGAAGTAGACTTCGGAATTACTTCTGTAGACTCAGCACCTCCTTCATTGGATTATGAAGTTTTCTCTAGGTACAACAGAATTCTAATTGCTAATAAGGAACACACGCTAGCAAAGAAAGGTATTATAACTTTAAAAGATGTAGCAGCCTGCCCATTAGTTGTCCCCACTCCTGACTCTAATACTAGGACTATGATAGATCAGGTTTTTGCCTCGGAAAATTTGAGCTATGAAATTACAATGGAAGTCGTAGGGAGAACCGCTATTAAGGCCTATGTTGGCATGGACTTAGGTGTTTCAATTATCAATGAGTACTATGTTACTGATGAAGATAAGAAACAGTTGTTCGTAAAAAACATGTCTAAATATTTCGGTAAAGCAGAGACTGGAATATTAACTAGAAAAGGAAGATATCTCTCGCAACCTGCAGAAGCGTTCATTGATCTTCTCAAGAAGCAACTTGGGAACGTGGCATAGGTTATGGAATGCGGGTAGGGGTAAACCCTACCCCTACGATTTCTTCTATGTCAGTCACATAAAAATTTTTAAACGCACATCAGGCAGAATGAACACCGTAGGGGCGACCCTTGCGGTTGCCCGCATTTCTATTTACAATATAGTTTATCATGCTCCCACTTTGCCGGATTTGTCACAATGTAATTCGATATATATTCATAAGAACTAGTGCTACGAATAATGTGTTCATAGTAGTTTCTTTGCCAGACCTTCTCTATCATTTCAAGACCAGAGTATCTTTCTCTAATCGTTTTAGTTACAAGAGATTTATATGCACCGATTATCATACCTAGCGTAGGTGTGCTCTCGTCTGCAATTGGTCCATTTTTTAAGATAAGAGTGGCATGCATATGGTTTGGCATCAATTGCATAAGATCCAAGCTAACATTGGAAAATCGCTCAGGCAACTTCTCCCATTCATCCCTAGCAACGCGACCATAGTCATTTAGTTGAATGAGATTGTTTCTAATATACCCAAAAATACATTTTCTATTAAAGCTACATAAAGTAACAAAATAAATACCAGCACAGGAATAGTCGTAGTTTATTAACCTTATTGATCGTCTTATTGGTTTTTCAACTCTTTGTTCATTGATCATATTATAAAATAATATTAATTAAGTTTTTAACTGAATATGGCTTCATATGAGTTATCGCATTTTTCAGTTAAAAGTTTCTGCATTCATTATCTAATAGAAGGACTTTTTTCTTAGATCGTTAATGATGCGGGTAGGGGTAAACCCTACCCCTACGGTAAATTTTATATAATCACGCAAATTTGTTGAATCCACATCAGGCAGAATGAATACCGTAGGGGCGACCCTTGCGGTCGCCCGCATGATATAAAAACCTAACGTAGGTTTGATCTTATGCGGGAACGGATGAACCCTACGACTGCGGAAATCACATCATGTAGGATGGATTACGGATCTGCGGGTAGGGATAAACCCTACCCCTACGATTTCATCTATGTCAGTCACATAAATTTTTTAAACACACATCAGGCTGAATGAATACCGTAGGGGCGACCCTTGCGGTCGCCCGCCTAACGCTTATGGAGCTTAAAGATAAATTCCGATCCTAACGCAAGCACCACTAACAATATCCCTGCATTAGTCAAGGCACCTAACACAACACTATGATTTCCCTCGCTAGATAAGCTAGCAGCAACTAAACTACTATAAAGTAACGCCAAGCCATTCATACTTTTAACTGTAAAATTAAATGCACCAAACGCCATGCCTACTCTATCACTGCTTGGTGCATATTCATTTATCAGAAAACTTTCTAAGCCTAGAATAACTGCTAGACAAGGACCCATCATAGAAAAAACAGCAACTGCCCCTGTTGTACCATATTGGCTCGTTACCGGACTAACAA
>JBILFC010000103.1:0-9228 GCA_044351785.1 Bdellovibrionota bacterium | reverse complement strand
TAATGAAAAAATTAATACTAATTTTCGTTCCTCGAATTTGGTCCTTAACCAAGGTACCATTAGAAAACAAATTACAGCTAAAACAATAACAGGTCCCATTATAAAAGCTAAATATGATATTTCCTTCTTAAGCACATGAACAACGAACAAGGGAGATAAGGAAGTGAGTACTGTAAATGCCATCTGACTACCCACTAACAATACAAGTAATGAATTAAATCTCCTACTTTTAAAGACCGCTATAAAATCCTTGAATTTCAAGACCTCCGTTGAAACACTTGCGCTTGTGGACACTACTTCCCTATCAAATTTACAGTACATCGGACAAAACATAAGTGGTAGTCCAAGTACAATACTAAAAAGTGAGCCATTACTGTAACCAAAGGCTTTAACAAGTATAGGTCCTAAGATAAATCCAATTGCTGTAGCTAAAAAAAGCCCCTGCCCCAAGAGTGCAGAAAGTTTAACTTTTAATACTGCATTTCCACGCCCATACTCCTCAATCAAACTCCAATAAGGAATACAGTATAAAGTATATCCAGAGAAGAAAAGTAAAAAGGCAAAGAAAATTAATGAAAAATTTAAAGCTGTTCCCAGTCCAGAAACAGGTAAGAACGATAACCATAACCCAACACTCATTAGGACAGCGGAATAACCTAGGAACTCTGACCTACTCCTACCTTTACTATTCAGATAATCTGAAAGGATACCTGCTAAGGGATCTGTCACAGCATCAAAAATTCTAAAACCAAAAAGCAAAATCCCAATAGTAGCTATAGATAAGTCGGGACTTAAGGTTGCAGAGAAATCAACAATCCACTGGAAGAAGTACCGGACTTGAATCATTAGTCCTAGCTGGCCAGCTAAGAAAAGTAGGTAGTTCATATATTAAGAAAATAAAAAAAGGGGGAACCATGTTCCCCCTTTTTTGTAATTAAAGAAGTTCTTTAAACTTCTCAGCTAAGTCAGTCTTTTCCCAGCTAAATGAACCATCAGCACCAGGAGCTCGCCCAAAGTGACCATAAGCAGCAGTAACTTGATAAATAGGCTTTAAAAGATCTAACTGTCTAATAAGCGCTTTAGGAGCAAAGTTAAAGATTTCACGAGCTTTTTCACCAATCACTCTTTCATCAACTTTACCTGTACCGAAAGTATCTACCAAGATTGAAACTGGTTGCGCTACACCGATCGCATAAGCAACCTGAATTTCACACTTAGAAGCTAATCCAGCCTTAACAATATTCTTAGCAATATATCTTCCAGCATATGCTGCAGATCTATCAACCTTAGAAGGGTCCTTACCAGAGAAAGCACCACCGCCATGACGGCTATAACCTCCATAGGTATCAACTATGATCTTTCTTCCAGTAAGACCGGCATCTCCCTGAGGTCCTCCGACTACGAATCTACCTGTTGGATTAATTAGATACTTAGTATCGCCTCTTAGATAATTATCAGGAATTACCTTCTTGATAACTTCTTCAATCACGTACTCTGATAAAGTAGACTGTTCAACATCTGGCTCATGCTGAGTACTCACTACAACCGTATCGATACAAACTGGTAAACCATTTTCATATCTAACGGTTACTTGACTCTTCGCATCGGGTCTTAGAAATGGAACAGCTTTAGCATGTCTCTTTGCAGCTAATTCTTCCATTATTCTGTGACTTAAAGAAATTGGAAGAGGCATTAATTCAGGAGTTTCGTCACAAGCGTAACCAAACATTAGACCTTGATCTCCAGCACCTTGCTCTAAAAATGCTCCTTCGTCCTCATTAACACCTTGCGCGATATCAGGTGATTGCTGACTAATGTTCATAAGAACAGCCATTGAATCAGCATCTAGACCATAAGCTGTATTAGTGTAACCAATCTTTCTAACTGTTTCTCTAACAATTGAATCATAATCAATCTTATGAGAAGAAGTTATTTCACCAGCTAAAAGGATCATTCCTGTCTTAGTAACAGTTTCACACGCTACTCTACTCTTAGGATCTCCTTTTAAAAATGCATCAAGTACTGCATCACTAACCTGATCACATAACTTATCTGGGTGACCTTCAGAAACTGATTCCGACGTAAAAAAATGCGATGTCTTATCCATTATGAATTCCTAAATTTACTACTTAATATATCCAACCATTTAGGAAGATACGGGAGCCCACAGAATAAGCACAGTATGTATTTAAGAATATATACTCACTCTAATGACCCACGAGAAATCTTCCTTTACGAATCATAGCTTATACCTTTAGAATGAATAAATTAAAAGAGATAGAATGATTTAACCCGCAGGATTTCATAACCCAACTAACAGCCTGATTTTATGCAGATTTTTGAACGTATTCCCATAATCCAAAATACCCATTCCAAAATATCAAGTTATAAATGGATTTCTTTATTCGAAGATTATCAAGGCAATGTGCTAGCTAATGATATTCAAGTTTCGCTTACTTTATATCCAACTTACCTTAGTTTTCTTACCAAATCCCAGAACTATAGCAAACCCATAAAAACTGTGGGGAGTTTTAAAGAAGGTCTATGGGAAGATGAAGCAAGTGAGATATTTATATTCAATAGAAAAGAAGAAAACTATCAAGAATTCAACGTATCTCCCAAGGGATTTTTCTGGGGAATGAATTTTACAAGTTATAGAGTTAGATCTGCCCCAATTAAAAACTTAGAGTATACGAGCAAGGAAAACATATTTGAATTAAAAATACCATTAGAATCACTAACACACATCCTAGATTCAGAAACAAGAATTGCTATTTCTGGTGTCTTTAATAATGGAAGGGTATTATTTAGCATAAATCCAAATAGAAATAGAGAGCCAGACTTTCACTTAAAAGAATCAGCTTTACCTATTGTTATTTATCCTTCCTAAATAACTTTGAAAATATTCCTTTGGATTTTATCCCAGGTGCATCATTCTTACCTAGGTAACCATAGTAGCCGTAGTAGCCATATTGTCTCAGAGAATCGGCGCATTCATTTAAAACAAGACCTACCAGAGAGTACTCTTTAAGCATTTTGCTAGCTTCTTTAACGAGTGCTTTTTCAGTTCTCCATGCCCTAGCTACAAGCAATGTAGAAGTTGCTAAATTACTCACATGTAAAACTTCAGAACACATTAAAACAGGAGGACAATCTAGAACTACATGCTTATACTTTTTCCTTAAATCGGCTAGTAGTAATTTCAATCCAGGAGATTCTATTGTTCTTGTGGAATCAATAACTGGAGAACCTGCGGCAATAATATCTAAACCTGGCTCGACGCTTCTTATAACATCTTCCAAGCCCTTGCCACCTACGAGCAAATCACTTAAACCCGGAGTACTTGGCTCACTAAAAAATCTATGTGCATTAGGCTTTCTAAGATCACAATCAACAATAATGGTTTTACCAGCAGGATCGGAGGCGAACGCTCTTGCTAAATTAATAGAAACTAAACTTTTTCCTTCCGAAGGAACTGCACTAGTAATGGCAATACAATCTGTCTTTTCTGCAACTAAACTTAGTCTATCAAGTTGCGCACGCAACATTCTAAAGCGCTCAGATGCTTCTAAATCAACGGAAGATCCACCAGACAGTAAAATAACTCCATCAGCTAGCGTCTTAGCTTCTCTTTTAGGTCGTTGTAAGGGAGTTAAATTATTAGTAGAAGTCCGTTCATGCCTATTCTGGTTTGGGACAGCAACAGGCACTTTAGTCATGTCTTTCTTAGGTGATTTATTTAAAAATTTCATAACGCTTCTCTTAAACCTATAAAGAAACCATAATTACTATTAAACCAATAAAAGCTGTCAAAGCAGATGTAGTCAATGATGTAAGCATAACCTTTCTATTAAGATTCTTAACTCCGGGAGTATCCAGAGGAGGAATAACTCCTAAAACTGGAATCTTAATCTCTGTCTCTACATCCCCTTTAAATTTTAAAGAAGAATTAAAAAAGAAGAATGCTACTGGAATTCCAAAGAAAATTAATACAGAAGCAAAAACAGCACCTATTAAAATAATTAACCTAGGAGGTCCAGCTGGCTTTCTAGGCATTACAGGTGGCTCAATGATCTTAAATCGAGAACCTCTTTGACTCTCGTTGAGATTCCCTTGCAATGTTGCCTTTTCACGCTCTTGAGTTAGTCTTTCATAGAATTGTTTAGTGGTATCGTAATCTCTTTCAATCTCAATTAACTCCTGCTCTTTAATTGGAATTGACTGAATAACCTTATCAAGTTCAGCTAATCGTGTTTTTAGGCTATCTTGCTCTGCAGATAGAGCAGAGTTCCTAACTTGCAATTCACTAATCTCTCTTTTAATCATTCTAGATTCTCTAGTATTAGATAGTGTACCCAATACATTATTTTTAGGGCCAGTTGCTTTACCACCGGTCCTGATCCCAGAGTTATATGCTTCTATTCTCTTTTGTAGGGCAATAATATCAGGATGTTTATCTGCATACCGAGTTTTCAGTAAGGCTAAGTTCTGTTTCATCTGCTCTAAACTCGCCTCTGGCCCGAGCTGAGATTCCATTCCTCCCCCAAATCCCCCTGCCGTAGAGGGATCTTTTACAGTCATTGCTAAATCTTGTTCCAAAGATCTAATTCTTCCGATATTTTCATTGATTACTTGAGTGTTATAGAGCAACTTACTTTGAATATCCCTTTGATCAGAAATCGCTCTTTCTCTCTGAACGGGCATTTTCCCAACATTCTTCTGAATATACTCCTGTCTTTTATTCTCTATTGTTTCTAACTTCTTTTGAATATCTCTAAGCTGAGAAGTTAAAAATTCCTCTGTACCGCGAGTTTCAGATCTAATAGTTATTAAACTTTCTTGCACAAATAAATTCTGTAACTCATTCGCGACATCAAAGGCAGTCTTGCTATCTTTATGCGTGAATCTAACCCGAAATATAGGAGAATTATCTTCACTCCTAGTAATAACAGACTGAAGGGATTCAATCTGCCTAGCCTTATTAAATTTAAGTAATGCCTTTTCTTGCCCACTGATACCACTATGCTCTGGATATAATTTAAATCTCTCAATTATAGAAAGCATTTTAGGGCGAGAAATTAGTTCTTGTACTAAACTATCAAATTTTTGGGCGTCGTCCTTTTTATCAGGAGATCCCATTATCACTCCTTGAATTTGCTGGGGCTGAACGTGGATTACAAAATCTGCGACAAAGTAATCTGGCAACTTCATAACAACTGCGATACAAAGTAAAAAGATAGCTAAAGCTGGTGGCCAACTTAAATGCCAATAGCGAATATGAGCACTTTTTAAGCTCCCTAAAATCTCTAATGGATTACTGGAATTTTGTTCGAATTGATTCATTTTAAAATTAGAAACTAGTTTATATATCTAAAAAGTTATACCCCACTAAAATACATAAGTGCCAAAGATCAATAACAGCATAAAAATAGTCTCTAAAAGACTAGTTTTATATTAAATCTCTAGACTACACTTCGGCATAAAAATAAAATTAATTGAATAAAAATTCTACAGCCTAATTTCATACTGAATTAAACTCCTTTGCCGAAATTATAGAAGGAGGCTAAACTAACACCTAAATATTTTATTCTAATATTCCGTTAAAAGACAGTGATTTAACGAAATTGAATGTATAATATCCAAAATAAAGTTATTAAAATGCGTCACTCTCTTATTGTCCTCCTTTTATTATTATCCACTCTTACAGCTTGCTCTAAGGGCAATGTTAATGATCGATTCCAGTCCAAGTTAACCTCCGCTAAGAAGTATGTGGAAGAGGAAAAGTTCGCAGAAGCTAGAATTGAATTACAATCAGCTGTTGATCTAAAGCCAGAAGACCCAGAAGGGTATTACCAGTTAGCCGAAGTACTAATTAGACTTGGAGACTATGGGCGTGCTCTAGAAAATTACAACTCAGCCATAAATTTTAATGCTAATCATATAGAAGCGAGAATCCACCTTGCCTCTTTGCAACTTATTGCTAAACAGTACGAACAGGCTGAGGCTAACCTTAACCATGTTCTAAGCCTTCAACCAACAAATAGTGATGCAATAATATTAAAAGCTAACTTCTTAGCTAAAGGTCCTCAAAAGAATACGGAAGAAGCAAGAAAGCTATTAAATTCAGTAGTAGAGAGAGAACCAGATAATGTAGCAGCAATAGGTAGCTTAGGACACCTAGAGCTAGTCGCTCAGAATGCGCAAGCTGCTGAAGAGCATTTTGTTAAAGGATTAAAACTTGAACCAAATAATCAAGGCCTTCAAATGGCCTTAGCCGATCTTTACGCAAGGCAAGGGAGATTAGATGAAGCACAAGAATCATTAACAAAGTTAGTAAATGCAAATCCTAATCAAACAAGCCTTAAATATGTACTCGGTGAGTTTTTTCTAAAAAGAGGACTTAACGATAATGCCCTTGAACAGTATGAACAAATTGTCCGGCAAGATGCAAAGAACCATGACGTAAGAGATAAACTTTATGACATGTATTTAGCTAGGAAAGAATTTGATAAGGCAAAAGCATTAACAACTGAACTAGAGACCAAACTCCCATCAGACCCAGTTCTAATATACTTCAAGGGAAGAAATGCTGAGCTTGACAATAACATGAACCAAGCATTAGAATTTTATCAGAAAGCTATCCTAGCTTCAAACTCGTTTGCCCCAGCTTTTAGGAAAGTTGGTGCGATGGAAATTGAAATGGGTAAAACTGCTGAAGGTATTGAACATCTAACTCAAGCGCTTGCAATTGAACCTTCTGACATTGGTTCTAGATTAGCACTAGCAAGAACAATGTTACTAAAAAACGACATTGGGACAGCTAAGAATCATGTAGAAGAAGTACTAAAACGTTATCCAAGACAGTTAGGAGCGAATATTATTAGAGCTGACATTGCGCTCATTGAGGGCGAATCGGGAAAAGCTAGAAAAGTTTATAATTTCTTAGTGGAAAATTACCCTAACATTCCTTCTGGCTACTTTAAGCTAGGATTATTAGAAGAGAAAGAAGGTCATTTAGATGAAGCGATCAGACAATATGAGAAGACATTAGAATTCGATACCGACATCTTGGGGCCAGGTAGAAGAATTGTTCTATGTATGCATGAACAGAAGAAATCTACCAATGACATGATCGCTAAACTTACTATGTTCAGAGAAAAGAGTAAGAGCAACAAAGGAGAATTTGATGTTCTTATTGGGTCTATACTAGTAGCAGATAATTCCATCCCTAATCGTTTAGACCTCGCTAGACAGAGATTTCAGTCAGCTCTTGAAGCTAACCCGAACCTAATAGGAGCTTACTTTGCTCTAGGCGGGATAGATGCAATGTCCGGAGATCTAAAATCTGCCATCGTGAATTATGAAAAACTAATTGAAAAGACGCCCGATCATTTACCTACAAGAATGTTATTAGCTCTTACATTTGAAAGAGAAGAACAATTCACAAAGGCTGCCGAACAGTATAAAAAAATATTAGAAATTTCCCCAAGGTTCGCGCCAGCAGCTAATAACTTGGCATATATCATTTTAGAACAAACAAAGAATGGAGACCTAAACGAAGCCCTCAGGTTAGCTGAACTTGCTAAGGAAGAGCTACCACGTGAAAGTAGTGTTACTGATACTTTAGCATGGGTCCATTATAAAAAGGGGAATCCTCGTGCAGCACTTCCTCTACTAATGGAAGCTATCAGGGCAAATAAAGAGGCTGAAGGTAATCAGCCTGTAAATCCTGAGATTCTATATCACTTAGCTTTAGTGCAAAATGATTTAGATAATAAAGATGAGGCAAGAAAAACTATTCAAATTGCGATAGAACGAGCTGGTGATAAACACCCGCTTTACACTAAAATGAAAAAACTCTCTGATAGTCTTAAGTAAAGGTTAACTATATGAAATTTATTTATATCCTGATATCGTTATTGCTACTATCTAGTTCTTGCTCTGACACGAACCTAAGACCTTTAGATGAACTTAAAGGTGATGATGGGAAGCAGAAAAGCTATCTTGTAAAATCAGGTGATGTCTTGATGGTTCAAGTATGGGGAGAACCGAGATTATCTGGTGAAGTTGTTGTACGTCAAGATGGTCGTTTCAGCCTACCCTTAGTACAAGACGTTCCAGCCGAAGGACAAACTTTAACGAAGATAACTGAAATATTAACTGTTAAGCTAAAGGAATTTATTCCAACCGTTACTGTAGATATTTCCCTCAATCAATCCGCACCGATTGTGTATTATTTATCAGGCTCTTTTTTTAAAGCTGGTGAATACAGAACAGATAAACAAGTTACTTTGCTTCAAGCCATAGCTACTGGCGGTGGATTTGCACCGTTTGCGGATAAAGACAATATTATGCTTATCAGACGGGTGTTAGGGCAAGAGAAGCGATATCAGTTAGATTATGATGACATAGTCGATGGATCTGAGCCTAATCCACAGTTACAGACTGGGGATGTCATCTCTGTTCAATAAATGAATATCAAGGAAGCAAGTTTGATTGAAGAAGTAGAGAAAATCTCTGTTCTCGGACCGAGATATTCCTATACGGAAAATGCTTCTAAATTATTCCTACCTAATACAGAAACCGTTCTACTGCCAAGCATTACAAAGGCAATAGAGGCCGTTGATAGTGGCTTAACAGAGCTTGGCCTTGTTCCTTTAGAAAATATACTGAATGGTCTTGTAGGAGAAACTTTAGATTGTTTATTAAAATTTGCAAGCACAATAGAAATTGTAGATTCCTATCAACTAGTGATAAAGCATTTTATTGGGATTAAGCCTGATAAGAAGTTGAATCTTAATGAAATTAAAAAGATTTACTCACATCCTCAAGCACTAGAACAATCTAGAGATTTCATTCAGGAATTCTGCCCAAATGCCTTCTTAGTAAATTGCCATAGTACTAGTGAAGCGACTTTAAAACTACAAGAAGATCAAGAAAATACTTCGGCAGCAATCGCTTCAAAGGAAGCACTCACGAACGCTGGTCTAAATGTATTAACCAATACAACCTCATCACATAATGCTACACGATTTATACTCATTAAGAGGAGAGGATTTCACTTCCAGTCCCCTAATTATGATGCTGATGTTTCAAGTAGGATCACTTCCCTCCTTGTTCACCCTGGTAGCGATAGAAAGGGTTTACTTTTAGAACTATTAACAATAATTTCGGGTCACTTTTCTGCGAATCTGTCAGCGATTCATTCTAGACCTGATGGCCACGGAG
>JBILFC010000287.1:0-3776 GCA_044351785.1 Bdellovibrionota bacterium | reverse complement strand
AATTAAGAAAACAAAACAGGCACATATACCACCAAAGATCGGTATATTTTCGATCTTTAAGTAGTCTTCTATAGCAAATTCTTCTTCAACTACTTCTACCTCCTCAGAACCAGTTTGATTAAAAAGCTTCTGCTCTATTTTACGAAAATCTAATTCGCCAGATGCCTCATCTTGAGTACCAAAATCTCCTAATACACCGGTGAAATACAGCACCGCTGATAGACCAGCGAATACCGTATACATAGTAGCTACCTTCTTAGCACCCTGTTTCTTCACTTGATAACTAATAACAAGTACAAACAACAACCCGAGAAGAATCAGAGCTGGAGCCCCACCCACACCTAAAATCAGACCTTCACCCATAGAAGCTAAACCCCTAAATTCACTTATTAAATTATAAATGTACCTCTTACCTTTAAGTGTTATGGTGAGTTTGGGGAAAAGTGAGTAGTAGTGGCTATTTAAGGGTCTTAATAGCTAGTTGGTTCCGGCAACCTTCATCGCACTGAAAAGCCTCTATGGCATCCTTACTTTCACAAGTTTTAATACAAGCAACACATTGCTGATACTTATCCAGCTCCTTAGGAGCACATACCCCATCTTGAACCTTACATTCGACATATTGCCTGCAAAGATCTCCAATTACATACTGTTCAGTACACATCAAAGCCTCACCGAAACCACAAGTGACTTCTTTACCATGGCAGTTCGTTACCACACAGTCCTTAGCTTCGGTAGCACCATCAGAGTTACCACAGGAAAGTAGGAACAAAAACAATAGAGAAAGTAATTTTAGATTCATAGGACTTTTCTTAAGAAGTTTTTGCTACCTTTACATATTAGAGTACTGCTAAGCAAGTAGTTTATGATTTATGACATAAGACTATGTATAAAACAGCAATAAAATGCTAAAAGTTTAAAAAAAGGCCTAGAGAGATTCTTTTCAAAACCTCCTAAGCCTCCGCGGTTAAACAAACGACACAAATGACTAAGCCTGATGTTTTACAGGCAACCAAATTCGAGCAATTACTGGAATACGGCCATCAGATAGAGGACGAATAGGATCTACCTTACTCAGACCTGTAACATGGGTAAACAATTCAGATAGAGTGCGTACCCTTGCTCTTGTAGTAGGAGTATCCATCATTGGCTGCAGTCTTACATTGCCTGCCAAAGAAATTATAAAATCTTTCTCAGGCACAATCTGTAGCCTTAAGCGCGTGACCATCTTTTCACCCGCTATTGGTCTCTCGTAAGTTAAGAAAA
The DNA here is from genome assembly GCA_044351785.1 of Bdellovibrionota bacterium. GTDB lineage: Bacteria > Bdellovibrionota_C > UBA2361 > SZUA-149 > DAOLCO01 > JAIYCX01. The sequence continues at coordinate 2,510 of JBILFC010000287.1, read as the reverse complement.
TATAAGCCATTTCTTCTTCTGGCTTACCCCCGCGCAATGCCGCATCAATAAACTCTGTCGCATAGATAGAACCAACCCACTGGATCAAAATGGAAGTTACCTTTTCTTGCAAATCTGCTGGCAGAGCGATGATACTTGAACTCCCATGCAATCTTTTAATAGCCGTGATAACGGCGCCGCTAAGAAGCCCATTTTCAAATGCTTCCTTTACGGAAGGTTGCCCCACTGCTCTAGTTACAAATTTTGTTACAGGTGCGTCGCCTAGCTTTTCCTGCCACAAATGATTTACTGTGACCTGTACACTATCGAGGAAAATTCCCCTTCGATATCTCAGACCTGCACGCAAAGCATAGACAGAAATGAACAAGAGCGTCAGCAAAGAAACGATTGTGTCAAACCGATTCAACCATTCAATAACTTGGTTCATCATGGACCTAACTCCAACAAAAACCCATCTAACAACCCTGAATTTTACCAAAGCAACACACTTCAGTAATGTTTCTCTCTAGGACCTAGATTCAAAAACGAAACATTCTCGCTCCAGAATCAAGGCTCTAAATTCCTTTCCTTTAAACAAAGGAATACCCACTAAATAGTATATAAAGAACGAAATAAAGACTAACTACCACATTCTAGTAAAGAATAAAAGCAGCCCCCCCTAATACATTATCCCAGTACTTAGCTCAGAGGTTAGTACTAGCCCAATATTATAAAGGGAAGGCCTGTGATGGGAATCAAAGCCTTCGGAAATTCAATCAAACATCTTTATTCTAGGTGCCACAGCAAACAAAAACAAAATCGAGAGCACCAATACTACCTGACCCGTTCCGAGAATAGCAAACAGTCCTTTCCAGCCTGTCTCCATTCTAAAAAGTGCAGTCAAAAGCATTGCTAAACTTGCAATGCCCATTTTTTCAAATATTTGATAAAAAAGGTGGCTGTGCTATTTTACAAAGAAAGAACATAGAGATCCCCATGAAAAAAATCATCATCATTAACAGCGGTCCACTTAAGTTTAACGTCACTGCAAAGGCATTTAGTAGCGTAATGCCAGAAGAAGAATTCTATTTCGAGCCATTTGAAGTACCTCATGAAGGAACTGATATTTTAACTAAGAAGGACTGCCTTCAAATAATGAACAGTAGTATTGAGACAACAAAAAATGCCATTCCTGATGCAAACTTTTACGTTTTTATGAGAGGGCGCTTTGAAGAGACAGACCGAGGAATGGAGGAATCTGCAATAGTACTAATCCAAGATAATCTAGGGATTCAATCAATAAGCAATGCAGTCTCATTTGAAGTGCCAGAAGTCTTAGCTTATAAACTCAGATCGGGAACTAAATTCGCTAAAGCAGTAGAAGAGACCTACAACCTAAAAGGTGTAAAAGAAGGTGGTGGCTACTGCGGATACCTTACGAATGGAGTTGTAACTAAGTCTGATCAGTACTTTCATGCGACAGTGATTGCACTCTCTAGCCTAATAAAAAGTCAGCTTCCCTAATATTTCAGGTAAGGGAAAAATATTTTATCACAAATAGCCCTTCCGTCTTTTAGAACGACCTGTAAATATAACGAACCATATGGATTCACACTCTCAAGTGAAGCGTACGAACGCGTCCTAGAATTATACTCCTTAGAATTTCTAGAACGAGCTTTCATTGTGTCTAATGTAGATCCGTTTGAACTAAGAATACTAACAGCACTAACGCTACTACGAAGGGAGTCCGGAATAAAATACTTAGGTTTACCTCTTAGATTTGGATCCCAAAGATAACCTCCTCTTTCTTCGGCAGATAATGTAGTAGTGCAACGGAAAGAACCGAAATTAAGTTTAGTAACAACTGCCTTTCCATCGACACCTATAACTTCATCACTAGAAAATCCAAAAGAATCAATCTTCGCGCTTTCAGATACTGAATCATAGAAATCATTATAAAAATTAGAAGTAAACTTTCTTCTTACGGCCAACTGCGGGAACGGCAACCTAAGGTTATAAAAATGGTATAAATCATCCCCTGGCAGACCAAATAACTTCATAGACACATAATATAAACTTGGAAAATCAGAATTCGGAGAACTTCCAAAAGTATGTAGAAATCCTCCAAGTGATCTAGATACTAAATAATTACTATCACCATTCCCATCTAAATCAACTGGAGGCATCGCGGTATCACCATTTAAGCCCCAAGAAAATGGACCTCTGACAACATCTCCATTTAAGGAAAGTGAATACCAAACCATCTGACCATTTGATAACACTCGAGAGACCACTATGTCAGACAAGCCATCTCCGTCAATATCACCAACAAATGGCGTATCACCGGTAAGTCCGAATAATTTAGCAGTAGCTACAGAATCATTTATTCCATCTGTATTAATGTACCAAGCTAAGTTACCTAAGTAATTCCTAACAACCACTCTATCCAATTTTAGATCTGAATTAAAATATCCAGTAAGAGGAGTATCCCCAACTAATCCAAATTTGACTTCACTTACTGAGTTATCAGA
>JBILFC010000059.1:0-13049 GCA_044351785.1 Bdellovibrionota bacterium | reverse complement strand
GCTCCCATTGCTGAAATGAAGGGGGTTCCTGTTTTATGTGATGCGGTTGATCCTAAGGTTTCTGAGGGAAGGAAATTCATAATTAGAAATCAGAATTCTAGCTATGAGTTTGTAGCGCCTGTTTCGGACTTTTTAGGTTCTAAGGGAAAGAAGAAATTAGTGGTGGTGGAGTCAGTTAGTCCCTATTTAAGTCTGATGGTAGATAATTTTATTTTATCTAGTAAAGGGAAATTCGATAGTGTTGAAAGAATTCCTGTTCAAGCTGGAGAATCTGATTTTAAACCTTATTTAACTAAATTGTTAAAAGGTGATCATGATGCTGTTGGATTATTTTTATTCCCAGGGCAATTGAACTCAATCGGTAGGCTTTTTAAGGGAAGGGAGAAGAAATATTTATTTTTCGGTGCTGACTTTCTTCAAACGGGAAAAGAAATTGAGTCATCTCAAGGGGTCTTAGAAGGATCATATTTCCCTAATAATATAGTAACTGAAGAGTACTATAAACGTTATACAGATAAATTTCATAACGATAGCCAAATGAAATTTGCTGGTGAGGGGTACGATGTAATGAATTTAATTATTAGTAATTTTTGTAGTCTAGGGAAGTTACCTACTAATGAAGAAGTACTTTCAATAATTAAAAATATTAAAGTTAGAAAGGGAGTCTTGGGAGATTCTCCTTACATCGAAACTGCAGAGGGTGATAAGTACTTCAAGTCCCCTGTATATATGATGAAGGCAAGTGCCAGTGGGGCGAGTGTTGTTAAGTAGGTAATTATCCTAAATACTTAACTCCAGGAATATTCTTAAAATCAGAGTCAAAGCTCCATAGGGTAGCTTTATAGTATTTTGCTGAGGCTAGCATAATGCTATCTGCCATGGGGAGCTTATACTGTAGTGAAAGTTTAGCCGCTAGCATCGAGATGCTAATATCTAAATCCACCACTTTTGCTTGTTGCATCAGGGCTACTATTTGAAGTGCTTGGTTCTCATTGGAGAATGATAGAACTTTTTTAAAAACTTCATATATGGAAATACTAGGGACTAACAGTGCTTTAGTATTTTCTATAACTTGCGAGATCTTTTTAACTTTCTTGCCGTCAGAAAGATATTCTAACCAGCAGGAAGAATCTAGGATATTCATAGCCTATCGTCTTCCTTATCAATCTTGGTGCTAATCCCTTTTAAGCTACCTTTAAAATCTTTAATGGATTTTTGTGGGATGTATTCAATTCTGTTGTCATAGTTTAAGACTATAAGCTTTTCGCCAGGCTTGAGGTTCATAAGCTTCCGAATTGCCTCAGGAAGTACTATCTGGAATTTAGGAGAAATAGTTACTGTTGTCATAAGTGTTATATCGTATCGATGTACATATCGTATTACGATATCATCATCGATAGGGGTTGTAAAGCAATTTCATATTGAATTCCCGTATCTGCCCTAATTTACCTCTAAATACCTGCCATTTTAAATTAAAACTACCCCTTTATTCTTAATCTCCTTCTGGGTATGATCTTTTCAGTAATTAAATATTTATCAAAAGGATATCGTGGCTTCTCATCAAACTCATATACTATTAGAACTTAGACAGACTGATAGTAAGATTATCGCTTTAGAATCTGAGATTAAGGCTTTGCATAAAGAGTCACAGAATATTCTAGAGAGGCTAGACGTTAATCAAAAGGCTCTTCATACTGTAGAGGTAAAACTTGAAGCCGCAGCGAAGACTCATAATCATGAAGAAGAAAGGCTTAAGGAAGAAGAAAGAAAGATATTAGAAAGAAGAAAGGCTTTAAGTACGATTGGTGGAAATAAGAGTGCAAAACTTGCTCAAAGAGAATTAGACATCGCTAAGCGAATTGTAGAAACTCTTGAAACAAACGTATTAAATGCGCTAGGCATACTAGAAGATTTACAGAAGAAAAGAGCAGCTCTTGTGGCGATTGTTGATGAGCTTAAGGAATTGAGTATAAGTAAGGGCGCTGAGGCTGAGGCAAAAGCTAAGGAAGAAGAGGATGAAGTTATTTCTTTAAAGGCTAAAAGACAGGCAGCACTCGATTCCTTAGATCCTATATTGGCGTCATTATATAAAAGAGTTGAAGGACGTTATAGAGGCGATGCGATAGCTGAAACTGAAGCTAGTTCTTGTAAAACATGTTTCAGGGCGCTTCCTAATCAGACATATAATCAAGTTCTTGCTGGATATAATCTAATGCAATGCCCAGGATGTAGCAGAATTCTTGTTCATATTGCTAAGCCAGAAGCAGAGGCGGTTACAGAATAAATGTCTAACACTAACTCCATTGCTTTAATCGAAAAAGCTAAGCAGTTCATACCCGGTGGAGTGAATAGCCCTGTCAGGGCCTTTAATCAAGTTGGTGGTTCTCCGATTTTCATGAAAGAAGGAGAAGGGGCTTATGTAACGGATGTTGATGGGAATAGGTATGTAGATTTTATTGGTTCTTGGGGACCTATAATTCTAGGTCACAAGTCTCCCATCCAATTAAACGCTATTGAAAAAGCTTTAAAAATGGGGACATCCTTCGGTGCTCCCACATCATTAGAAGTTAAGTTTGCAGAACTAATGTGTGGGTTAATTTCTGGTCTTGATATGATAAGACTAGTGTCCAGTGGTACTGAAGCCACGATGACTGCTATTAGACTTGCTCGAGCTTATACGGGAAGAAATAAGATTTTAAAGTTTAATGGCTGTTATCACGGACATGCTGATTCGTTTTTAGTAAATGCTGGAAGTGGCCTTGCTACTCAAGGAATAAATAATAGTCCTGGTGTTCCAGAAGAATTAGCATCAAAGACTCTAAGTATAGAGTTTAATGATATTTCCTTAGTTAGAAAAGCTATCATGAATTCTGGTGCTGATAAATTGGCGTGTGTAATCGTGGAGCCTGTATGCGGGAATATGGGCTTAGTATTACCGAAGGAAGGCTACTTAAAAGAACTTAGAAATATTTGTACAGAGTACGGAATTTTATTGATCTTTGATGAAGTAATGACGGGTTTCAGAGTGGCTCTTAAGGGGGCTGCAAGTTATTTTAATGTTACTCCTGACTTGTATACTTATGGAAAAGTTATTGGTGGTGGACTTCCTATGGCTGCCTTTGGTGGTAAGAGAGAAATCATGCAAATGATGGCTCCTCTTGGCCCTGTGTATCAGGCCGGAACATTGTCTGGGAATCCTTTGGCCGTATCAGTTGGAATAGATACCGTTCAGCATTTAATTGAGACTGATCCATATGAAGAGTTGGGTAGTAGGACGAAATACTTAACAGAGGGAATGAAAGAGATTTTCTATGAAGTAGGAATGCCAATTCAAGTGGCTAACATCGGGTCTATGTTTGGGTTTTTCTTCTCAAAAGATCCTGTGACTAATTTTATAGAAGCTAAGAAATCAGATATCGAATATTTTAAAAAATTTTTTCATGGAATGCTGAAGGCAGGAGTTTATTTTGCTCCAAGTGCATTCGAAGCTGGGTTTATAGGGATTAAGCACGATATGGAGGTGCTTGGCGGGGTGTTGGAGAGGGTACGGGGGGTTGCCAAGGATATTTAGAAAAAAATGGAGCGGGTGATCGGGGTCGAACCGACGACCTCCTGCTTGGCAAGCAGGCGTTCTAGCCACTGAACTACACCCGCAAATAAATGCGATGCTCTCGTAAAACCCAACCACAACCGCCATTTCTGGCAAGCAGGCGCAGTGTATATTGTTGCTAGCGCAACCTGCCACTGAACTTCACCCGCATAATAAATGCGATGCTCTCGTAAAACCTGAAAAATGTTTGGGTGATTTAAGATATATTTGGGATTTATGCAAGTCGGAAGGTTGTATTAAAGAATATTCTGTAGGGGCGACCCTTGCGGTCGCCCGAATCGGGTAGGGGTGAACCCTACCCCTACGGGAGAATTCTGGAAAAATGTAATATATTCTTATTGATTTGATGCCGGTTCGTAGGGGCGACCCTTGCGGTCGCCCGATTAGGGTAGGGGTGAACCCTACCCCTACGGGATCTAAATTAGAATATTCTCAATATTTTTGTTAATAACCACCCAACAAAAATATCTAATTAATTTATATGTTTCCAGTAACAAGACCGCGTCGCCTTAGGCTTAATCAAAGTGTGAGATCCATGGTGAAAGAGACCACCTTGGGTGTAAATGATTTCATCCTTCCTTTTTTCGTAGTTCCGGGCTCGGGGATCAAAAAAGAAATTTCTTCTTTACCTGGTCAGTATCATCTCTCTGTGGATATGTTGGAAGAAGAGGTTAACGAATGCGTAAATCTTGGTCTTAATAATTTTATGTTCTTTGGTGTTCCTGAATATAAAGACGCTGAGGGTAGTAGCGGTTGGGATGATGAAGGCATAATACAAAAAACAGCTAGGACTTTAAAGAAATCATTTCCTAAGCAAACTTTAATCGCTGACGTATGCTTCTGTGAATATACAGATCATGGTCACTGTGGAGTTCTTAAGAAATGTTCCTCTGGTCACGAAGATGTTGATAATGACAACACATTAGAGAATCTTAAAAAGCAGGTAATCAGTCTTGCTAAAGCAGGCATTGATATGATGGCTCCGTCTGGCAGTATAGATGGGATGGTGAGAGCAATTAGATCAGGTCTGGATGAGACAGGATATTCTGATATCCCTATTATGAGTTACTCCGTAAAATACTATTCCGCATTTTATGGTCCATTTAGAGAAGCAGTACAATCAGCACCATCTTTCGGTGATAGGCAAACTTATCAAATGGACCCAGCAAATACTAGGGAAGCTGTAAAAGAAGCTCTTTTAGATGTGGAAGAAGGGGCTGACATATTAATGGTTAAACCAGCTCTTTCATACTTAGATATAATTTATAAAGTTAAAGAAGCTACAAACCTCCCACTAGCCGCTTATAACGTAAGTGGAGAGTATTCTATGATCAAACTCGCTGGTAAAGCAGGAATAATCGATGAAGAAAGAATCATGCTTGAAACTCTTACTTCCATGAAAAGGGCTGGGGCAGATATTATTATTAGTTACTTCGCTAAAGACGTAGCAAAGCTATTAAAAAGATAAATTATGTCTTTAAATGAAGAGCTAGAGCTCTTAAATAAAGAATATGCAGCGAATCAGGCACAGAAAGTACCTAGTGCTTGGTCACTGCGAAGCTCTTCTGCCTTAGTGAAAGCTAATTCTTTTTTTCAAGGGCGAGTAATTAGAATTCTTAATAGCATTATTGAAAAACTTCAGTATTCTAAGACTAAGTTGGATTCTGAAACTGAGTTAAAACTTCATAATCTCTTGGCTGAACAAGAACGAAAGTATGAAGCTCAGTTTAAGGAGTTAAGTACTAAGATTTCTGAACTAGAAAAAACAGGAGAAATCTTTAGAAATAAAGTCGAAGTTCTTGATAGTGTAACAAAAGGCCTAGAAAGTATCGTAGGCCTAATAGGGAAACCAATTAGCCAAAGCCAAGTAGATTCTAAGGAAGTCGCAAATCCAGATTTTAATTATTTACTTCTGGAAAATAGGTTTCGTGGGTCTGAGGAAGTTATAAAAAATAAGCTAGTTCCGTATGCAGATATTATCAAGGATAGTTACTTAGCCCATAAATCTCAAGGATCAATTCTGGAAGTAGGTTGTGGAAGGGGTGAACTATTAGAACTATTAAATGACAGAAGTATTCCTTGCCAAGGAATCGAACTTGATACTGGAATGTATGCACTAGCTCAGAACAAAGGCCTAAAAGTGTCTCTAGGAGATGTAAATCAGGGCCTAAAAAATACAACTGAATTATTGGCAGGGGTTACTGCATTTCAAGTAGTTGAACACATGCCCCATAAATATCTTCTGGAGTTTTTAGAACTGAGTTTCAATAAAATTGAAAAAGGTGGGATTCTAATCCTAGAAACTATAAATACTAGCTCGCTAATCCCTCTAATGCAAAACTACTTTAGAGATCCAACTCATACAGCACCCTTGCATCCGGATACACTTTGTTTCTTAGTTGAACAAGCTGGATTTCAAGTTAAAACTATTCATAAAACTGCACAGTATCCTAAAGAAGCTCTAATTCAAGAAATTCCTGAAGTAGAAGAACTACCGTTTAGATATCAGGAACTCTCAAGACAGTTAAATGATAGAATTAACGTATTAAACAGACTGATGTTTGATTCTCAAGACTATGCCGTAGAAGCATATAAACCTTAGTAATTTTAAATGCCGGATAAGTTAAATATCAAATTTTCTGGAGAACCTTTAAGTTACGGAAAAGTAATATTAGATATCCTTAATGAGTTTGAATCCCGAGAGGGTATGCCATTTCTTATTTATGAAGATTCTAGGAATTCACTTAGTATTCTAGAGGCAAATAAGTCTAATAAATGTATCGTTTATTTGCTTGATACGACGGCATTATCTAACTCACCGCAATCGGTTTCAGTAATCGATCTTTTAGCAGACGATTGTATGATTTTAGTACCATGGTCCAATCGGATTAATGAATTGAGCAGTTCTTATCCTAAGAGGAAATTTTATAATTTGCCTTTACCTGTGATGAAAGCTTCAGCTGAAGTTTCTATGGGTAGTGAAACTTTAATCTGTTTTACTGGCCCACTTGAAAGTCGGTTAAGCGAAACTATTGATGAGTTAAAAAAATTAGATCAGAGTACGAAAATTAAAATTCTTAACGTTAACCACAATGAAGCCTTAGTTCAATCTGCTGTCCTTAATGAGGGGATTGAAGATATAGAAGTCTTATTCCCTAAAAGTGTTGATGATATTGTAGGATTTATTCGCGAGTCCGGTAGAATGGTATTCCCGCACAATACAAGTCTTAGGGATTTACATTGGAGTTATTTATACGCATTGGCATATGAGAAGGAAGTTATTCTCGCGCTGCGATCAGACCTTGAGTCTGTACCAAGTTTTGTCCCGAGATACTATTTAGGTGATAGACCTAGTTTAAAAAATGCATCAAAGGATACAAGCGACCTTGGCAGCAGTTATATAGAGGAAGTGCACTCGGTAGAAGGCTTTTTATGGGAATTACAGAGATTAATCCAGATCTTTATTTCTACTAAATAAGATTAGAATAGTAAGTTTTAGTAATCTACGAAATCCCCGTTCACATAACGATCAGTATATGAGTATCTATGCTTCTTTTTATGGTCTTCTTCCATCCAAACCCCAGCTCTACGTTTAGCATTTTGTATTCCGCTGTATAGTTTGTCATAATCACTAGCTTTCATTGAGCTATATATGAAGGGTAAGCTAATAATTAGAACCGTTGCTAGTCCGCCTACGACAAAAATTACTGTTTTATTCATGCTACCTCCCCAAGAAAGAATCTATAAATTATTACTCTTACATGATAGTTATGCCGGCATTAATTAATTAGTATCATTGAGAAAATATGTTAGAGTCTAAGTATTCGTTTCCAAAGGGGAAAATAGAAATTGTGCTTGCTGAAAAGATCGATCCTCAAGCGCAACAAACATTTGAAGAAGCAGGATATAAGGTAAAACTAGTGCCTGATGCCCTAGAAGGTGATCTTTTAAAGGAAATCCTTGCTACTGCCCATATTATTGGAGTTAGGTCGAGATCCAAGGTTACAGAAGATGCCTTAAAGTATGCAAAACGCTTAATTGGTATTGGATGTTTCACTGTTGGAACTGATCAGGTAGATTTGCCAGCTGCTAGAAGTGTTGGATCTCCAGTGTTCAATGCTCCTCATAGTAGTACGAGAAGTGTAGCGGAGCTAACGCTCGCTTGCGTAATTAGTTTAGCCAGAAGGATGGGCGATCAGAACTTTCAAATAAAGACAGGCCACTGGGAAAAGTCCGCTAAAGGTGCAGTAGAGGTAAGAAACAAGAGCATCGGACTTGTTGGATATGGACATATCGGTCAGCAAGTAGGACTTTTGTGTGAAGCATTAGGTTTAAATGTTTTCTTCTATGATATTCTTAAAAAACTCCCATTAGGTAGAGCATCAGCTGTTTCCTCTCTGGATGAGTTAATCGCAAAATGTGAGTTTATATCACTTCATATTCCTTCATCTGATAGTACTAATAATCTATTTAACGCTTCTTTAATAAACAAAATGAAGAAGGGTAGTTTTTTAATAAATCATAGTAGAGGGTCCGTAGTTGATTTAGATGCTCTTAGGGAAGCTTTAATGAGTGGACATTTAGCAGGGGCTGCAATCGACGTATTCCCTAGTGAGCCGCATAGCAATTCAAGTCCATTTGTTACTCCATTAGCTGAATGCCCGAATGTTATACTAACACCTCATATCGGTGGTAGTACAGAAGAAGCTCAGTGTAACATCGGAAGGGAAGTGGCAAATTCTCTTATATCTTATTTAGATAATGGTTCTACTATAGGAGCTGTTAATTTCCCTAACGTAAATTTACCGAGTCTTGAGGGCTCACATAGAATACTAAATATTCATAAAAATATTCCTGGAGCTTTATCAGAAGTCAATCAGGTTATATCAGAGGTTGGAGCTAATATTGATGCTCAATATCTAAGTACTTCCTCAGATATTGGATATCTGATAATGGATATAAATAAAGAAGTTTCTGAGGAGGTAAGAGAAAAGATTTCATTCTTGCCTAAATCTATTAAAACACGAATACTCTTCTAATATGAGCGAACAAGAAAAATTATCGATACTTGAGGAATCACTAATTAGGGCTTTAAAAGCTCTTGATTCTCAGATTCAGAGGGCGATGGAAAGAACTCCATCTCAGAGAGAAGAGTCTGGGGTCCAGAAATGGAAGCCATACGAGGATAGAGTGGAGAAACTTACAGGTTTAATACTCGATGCTTTTGGTGAGGCTATCGAGCTTGACTCTATTATTATTTTAACCCAAACTATGGCAAAAGCATTATCAATGTTGTGTGAGGACCTTGGGGCAGAGGGCTTAGGAACTCTGAGAAGTGCTTATGTTGAGGATACTTTAAGGGTTCTTTCAATTGAGATAGAAAGGGCACAGAGAGTGTTTAAGAAAGAACAAGTTTCGTTAATGTAAACTGGTAAATTAGTATGAAATCGCCAATGACAGTTAAAAGTCATAAGTTTCTTCAAGAGGAGCTTATTAGACTTAAATCCATTGAAAGACCAAAGGCAAGTAAGGCAATTGAAATTGCTAGGGCTCATGGAGATTTATCAGAGAACGCAGAATATGATGCTGCTAAGGAAGCTCAGGGTATGCTCGAGGCTAGAATAAGAGATATCGAGGGCAAGCTTTCAACTGCTCAAGTCATTGATATTTCAAAGTTAAATGGAGAGAAGGTCGTTTTCGGAGCGACAGTTACTTTGGAAGATGCTGATTCTGGTGAAGAGAAAGTTATAAGTATTGTAGGTGATGATGAGGTAGCTGTAGAAAGGGGTCTTATTTCCTATCAATCTCCAATGGCAAGGTCCGTAATTGGCCGAATGGTTGGAGATTTGGTCAAAGTTAAATTACCGTCTGGGGAGAAGCATTTCGAGATAATGGACGTACAATTCAAAGAGTTATAGTCTTTTTATTTGTAAGAAATACGAGGGTATGGTATAGAAGATACTGAATTTCGAGTGGTATTCTCGGTTTTGGTTTTAATAGTTCTTGATGTGGTGTTTATTCTTTTGTGACTGAGTTCTAGTTTAGTTAGGGGTTCCGATTTAGTTTTGGGGTTTCAACTAAGTCTGGGGACGTTTAACAATAAATATTTTTTGGTAAATTTTGGATTTTGATAGGTTTCAAGGGTCTGTGACCTTATGTACTTCGTGTATGTAAGTCCTGACATTAATTAGTGATATGAATTTAGGTAAGTAGTAGACATTTTATAATTATGCTTGAGTCAGATTCCAAAGACGTAAATATTGAGAATGAGGCTGTTATTGAGCCTGCAAGCTTGTGGGAGTATTTAGAATCTCAGTGTAAGGCTTTATCCTTAGAGTTATATGACCTTGAACAGTCAGGTGCTGGTAGGATGAGAGTGTTTGTGGATAAGCCTAACTATACAGGGGAGAATGACTCTGTAAAAAAGAGGGGGTCAGGGGTTACATCTGATGATTGTTCTAACTTGTGTAGGAAGTTAGTTCACGGATTCGCAGTTTATGGGCCTAAGCTTGGTGTTGGGTCTGAGCCAGAGGTAGAGGTTTCATCTCCTGGAATTGAGAGGGTTCTCAGGTCAGTAAAGCATTTTGAAGGAGCTGTAGGAGAAAAGGTTAAGATTACTTCCAAGACTGGATTTAATAATGGTGTATTGATTGGATTTGATGGCATTACATTAGTTCTTAAATCCGGAGAGAAGGAAATAGAAGTAGCAATGAGTGATATAAAGAAGGCGCAGGTAGAGTATTAGTTTTAGGGACCGATTAGGTTAGTCTAGTGAGTTAGACTAAATTTTTATTAAGGAAAAGTAGAGAGATTAAGAAATGGGCATTAAATTCGACTTAGATCAGATTATAAGCCAAGTTGGGCGAGATAAGGGTATTAATAAACAGATCCTTGTAGATGCTTTAGAGTCAGCGGTACTTAGTGCTGCTAAAAAGCATTTTGGTCATAATTTAAATTTAGAAGCGACTTATAACGCTGAGGTCGGCGAGATAGAAGTGCATGAGTTTAAAACTGTAGTAGCTGAGAAGTCTCATATCGATGATCCAGCAACTCAAATCACTCTAAAAGAAGCTAGAGCAGACTTCGATCCTGATAGTGAAGTAGGTGATGAAATCGGAAAAAGACTTGATGCGAATGTCCTCGGAAGAATAGCTGCACAAACTGCTAAGCAGGTGATAGCTCAGAAATTAAGAGATGCAGAAAGAGACATAATCTTCTCAGAATACAAAGATCGTAAGGGTGAGATCGTAAGTGGTATTGTTCAAAGATTTGAAAAAGGAAACTTAATCGTAAATCTTGGAAGAACAGATTCTATATTGCCACAGAGAGAGCAAATTTCAAAAGAAAGATATAATCAAGGTGATAGAGTAAAGGCTATGATTCTTGATATTCATCCAATTAGTAGAGGGCCTCAGGTTGTTCTTACAAGAAGTCATCCAGACTTTATGAGGAAATTATTTGAAATGTCTGTACCAGAAATTGGTGAGGGAATCATTGAACTAAAAGGTGTTGCAAGAGAAGCTGGCGAGAGAGCTAAGATTGCTGTCTACTCAAATGATCCAAATGTTGATCCAGTAGGAGCTTGTGTTGGTGTTAAGGGTACGAGGGTTCAAACTGTAGTATCTGAGCTTAGAGGCGAAAAGATTGATATTGTTACTTGGACTCCAGATGCACCTAGCTTTGTAGCAAGAGCTTTAAGTCCGGCGGATGTAATTCGAGTTGTTGTTGATGAAGAAGAACATTCAATGGAAGTTGTTGTTGGAGATGAACAACTATCTCTAGCGATTGGTAGACGTGGACAGAATGTTAAGCTTGCTACTAAGCTAACTGGTTGGAAAATCGACGTTAGAAGTGAGTCCGTTGCTGAAGAAGAATCTAAGAGAGCAAGAAAGTCATTAGAGTCAATTCCTGGAATTGGTATTGGAGAATCAGAGCTTCTTTATCAAGAAGGCTACAGAAGTGTTTATGAAGTAGCTACAGCATCTTTAGAAGAATTAATGACTATTGAGGGATTAGATCCAAGTAGATTGTCTGATATCCTTCAGGCTGCTCAGAAGTTATCTGAAGAGCAAGTTAGCGATGATGAGTTTTCTCAAGGCACTGATGGAAGAGTGACAGATGTTGATCAGTTAATTCTTCCTGATGAAGTTAGGGAGCTACTTGTGGAGAATGGATTTGATTCTATTCAGAGCTTAGCACCTATGAGTCCAGAGGATTTAGCGGAGCAAGTAGGACTTAGACCAGAGGAAGCTGCCATGGTTTGTAGCGCTACTGAAGCATTTTTAAGAGTACAGAAGCCAAGCAATTTTGCATAGGCTTCTGTATTTAGAGCACGCAGTTTGTTGAAAGATTTAGAGTTAATAGTTGGAATTTACCGGAATAAGTTTAATATATAATAGGCCATAGAATGAGAGTTTACGAGTTAGCTAGAGAACTAAATCTTGAAAATAAGGATGTTTTAACACTGTGTGAACAGCTTGGTATTTCTGGCAAGTCTAGTCATTCAAGTGCTATCTCTGATTCAGATTGCGACAAGGTAAGAAAGTTTATCCTTAAGAGCAATGTTACTGAAGTTGATAAAGAAAGAGAAGTTAAGATAGAAGGACAGCTTGTCCGCGAGAAGAGAGTTAGCGGAAACGTAATTAGACGAAGGAAGAAGGGTGGTGAAGACGGCGGAGATGCAGAAGAGCCTATTTTATCTGCTTCAGCTGAATCCGAAAGTTCTATCCATGAGCCTATAAAAGAAAGTTTTAATACCGATGAGAGTGTAGTCTCTCAACCTAAGATAGAAGTAGCAGAAGAAATAACTTCTGATGCTGATGCTGTATCAGAAGAGGTGCAGGTTGAAGTAGAGGAGGAAATTATCGAGCCAGTCATACCTGAAGAGGTTATGGTTGATGGATATAGCTCAGGTGATTTAGATGAAATACGGAAAAAATTAGATGTAAGGGCTCCTAAGGTACTGGGTAGGATAGATCTTCCAACTTCAAAGTTACCGGTTAAAAAAGTTGTTAAAGAGGCAGGCACTTCTGATGCAGCTACTACTGATGATGGTGATAGTGGTAAGCCAGGTGCTAAGAAAAAGGGCAAACGTGGTGTTAGTATAGAGTTAGATAGGGATTCTTCACGGGATGCTAAGAAAGGTAAGAAAAAGCAAATTTTAAGTAAGAATGATCTATTAGATTATGATGGTGAGAAGGATCTATATAGAGGCAAGAAGGATAAGAAATCTAAAAAGGCCTTGGATCCACTTAGTGCTGAAGCATTGGCAGCTAGAGCGAACAAAAAGCCTATAAAGATTCATGGTGAAATGACAGTGGGAGAAATTGCTCACCAGATGGGATTAAAGGCCTCACAAGTTATAGCAGAGTTATTTAAACTCGGAACTATGGTTAGTATTAACCAGTTATTAGACTTTGATACTGCTACTATCATCGCA